>NZ_JBZAYE010000294.1:0-8752 GCF_058244205.1 Variovorax sp. 20P10.2.4 | reverse complement strand
TGCGTGCCGCAGCGGCACAGGTTGCCCGAGAGCTCGCTGCGGATGCGCGCCTCGCTGGCGCCGGGCTCGCGCGCCAGCAATGCCGCCACCTGCATCACCATGCCGTTGAGGCAGTAGCCGCACTGCGCGGCCTGCGCCTGCTCGAAGGCGGCCTGCACCGGGTGCCAGTCGCCGCGCGTGCCCAGGCCCTCGAGCGTGGTGATGGCGCGGCCCGCCACGCCGTGCGCGGGGATCACGCAGGCGCGCGCGGCCATGCCGTCGACATGCACCGTGCAGGCGCCGCACTGGCCGAGGCCGCAGCCGTACTTGGGACCGTTGAGCCCGAGGTCGTTGCGCAGCACCTGCAGCAGCGAGGCCTCGCGCGGCACCGCGAGCGCGCGCGCGTGGCCGTTGACCCTCAGTTGCAGCGGCTCGGCACGGCCCTCAGCGCCGCAGCTGGCCGTCACGGGTGTACATCTCCAGGTCCACGAAGTTCGAGCCGTTGTGGTTCTTCGGCCCGTACTCGATCGGGAAGTCTCCGAAGCGCGTGCTGCCGATGCTCTCGAGGCCCGCGACGAAGCTCTCGCGCGTGAGCGCCTTGCCGCCGCGGCGCAGGCCCTCGGCCATCACGCGCGCGACGATGTAGCCCTCGAGCGCGGTGTAGCTGTCGATCTTCTCGCCGAACTCGGCGCGGTCGCGCTGGTAGTCGGCCACGATGGGCACGCGCACGGCCTGCGGCGGCGGCACGATGCTGGCCGTGACCAGGCCCGCGAGCTTGCCCTCGAGCCGCTGCGCCGAGCCGGCCGCGTCGGTGATGCCGACCGACAGCGTGTACAGCGGCGCGCCGCCCGCGCTCGCGCGGTAGTCGCGCATGAAGACCTCGACCTGGCGTCCGGCCATGATCATCACGACCGCGCCGGGCCTGGCCTCGGCCAGGCCCGCGACCACCGGCTTCGCGTCCTCGGCGGCGATCGCCAGCGGGAAGGTCTTGACCACCTTCACCTTGTAGTCGGCCGCGAGCTCCTCGCAGGTCGCGAGGTTCGACTTGCCGAAGGCGCTGTCCTGGTGCACCACCGCGATAGACTGGATGCCGATGGTCGACAGGTGGCTGATGATCTTGCGCAGTTCGAGGTCGTAGCCCGCGCGCACGTGGAACAGCAGCCGGTTGGTCTTCGTGCGGAACGAGGTGGTGCCCACCAGCGGCGCGAACATCGGCACGCCCGCCTTCTCGGCCAGCGGCATCGCGGCCGCGAGGTTGCCGGTGGCGACGTAGCCGGTGAGCGCGAACACCTTGTCCTCGTCGATCAGCTTCGCGGTGTTGAGCGCGGTCTTCGCGGGTTCGTAGACGTCGTCGTAGCTCACCAGTTCGAGCCGGCGCCCGTTGATGCCGCCGCCCTTGTTGACGCGGTCGAAGTGCAGCTTGATGCCCGCGCGGTAGTCGATGCCGAAGTCCTTGGCCGGACCGCTGAACACGGCCGACTGGCCGATGCGGATGGCGCCGTCGCTCACGCCGTTCTCGGCGCGCGCGGCCGCCAGCAGGCCGGGGCCGAGCGCGAGGGCCGCGCCGCCGGCCACCAGGGAACGCCTGGAGAGGGAAATCGTCATGGGGTCGTCTTGTCTCGCAGTTGTGGTGTGTCGGGTGCGCGGCACGGGCCCGCGCACCGACGGGCTTCCCCGTCGTCTTCTCAGGCGCCCTGGATGTCGGCCGACTGGATGCGCTTCACGCCCTTGGCGCTCATCTGCTTCCAGGCCGCGGCCAGCGAGCCGTTGAGGTCGATGGCGCGCGTGGCGTCCTCGATCACGTAGGCATCGAAGCCGGCCTTGCGCGCATCGAGCGCGGTCCAGGCGACGCAGAAGTCGGTCGCCAGGCCGGTCACGAACACGGTCTTGATGCCGCGCGCCTTGAGGTAGCCGGCGAGGCCGGTCGAGGTCTTGCGGTCGGCCTCCTCGAAGGCCGAGTAGCTGTCGACGTCGGCATGGAAGCCCTTGCGGATGATCAGCTGCGCGGTCGGCAGCTTGAGGTCCTTGTGCAGCGCCGCGTCGTCCGTGCCCTGCACGCAGTGGTCGGGCCACAGCACCTGGTTGCCGTAGTTCAGCTTGATGCTGCTGAAGGGCTTCTGCCCCGCGTGCGCGCTCGCGAACGAGGCATGGCCCTGGGTGTGCCAGTCCTGCGTGACCACGATGTTCTGGAACGAGGCGGCCAGCTGGTTGATGACCGGCACCACGTCGGCGCCGCCTTTCACCGGCAGCGTGCCGCCGTCGATGAAGCAGTTCTGCACGTCGACCACGATCAGCACGGCCTTGTCGCCGGGCTTGATCTTCGCGCCGGCGGCGAAGAGCGCGCCCGAGGCGCCGAGCAGGCCGAGGGCGGCCGTGGATTGGAGGAAGCGTCTGCGGTGCGTGTCGTTCATGGTCTGTGCTCCGTGCTTGCGTTGATGGAAACGAAACCCTGCAAGGAATGCGCCCGCGGGCGCATCCGACTCATACAACTGACAACTAGACGCTCAGGTACGCGCGCCGCACTTCCTCGTTGGCCGCGAGCTCGGCCATGGTGGCGTGGTAGCGGATCTGGCCCTTCTCGAGCACGTAGGCACGGTCGGAGACCAGCTCCGCGAAGTGCATGTTCTGCTCCGACAGCAGGATGCTCACGCCCTGCGCCTTGAGCTCGAGGATCATGTTCGCCATCTGCTCGACGATCACCGGCGCCACGCCCTCCGAAGGTTCGTCGAGCAGCACCAGGTAGGGGTTGCCCATCAGCGTGCGCGCCACGGTCAGCATCTGCTGCTCGCCGCCGCTCATGCGACCGCCGGGGCGGTGGGGCATCTCGCCGAGGTTGGGGAACAGCTTGAACAGCCGCTCGGGCGTCCACAGCGGCGCGTCGCTGCCGTCGGCCCAGCGGCGCGCGGCCTGCTTGCCGACCTCGAGGTTCTCCATCACCGTGAGGTCGGTGAACACGCGCCGGTCCTCGGGCACGAAGCCCAGGCCCAGGCGCGCCGCGTGGTGCGGCTCGCTCTTCGAGATGTCGTGGCCCAGGAAGCGCACCGCGCCGCGGCGCTTGCCGAGCATGCCGATCAGCGCCTTGAGCGTGGTCGACTTGCCGGCGCCGTTGCGGCCCATGAGCGCGACCACCTCGCCGCGCCGCACCTCGAGGTCGACGTCGTAGAGGATCTGGGCGGCGCCGTACCAGGCGCACAGGGCCTTGGCCTGGAGCAGGGGTTCGGAGGCGTTCGTCGTGTTCATGCCGCTGCTTTCTCGAAGGTCTTGCCGCTGCCGAAATACACCTCCTGCACCTTCGGGTGGTCGCGGATCTCGAGCGGCTTGCCCTGCGCGATGAGGCGGCCGCGCGCCAGCACGATCATGCGGTCGGCATAGGCGAACACCACGTCCATGCTGTGCTCGGTGAACAGCACGGCCATGCCGCGGTCGATGACCAGCTGCTTGGTGAGCGCCATCAGCGAGTTGCGTTCCTTCGGCGCCATGCCGGCCGTGGGCTCGTCCATCAACAGCAGCTTGGGGCTGTTGGCCATCGCGATCGCGAGCTCCACGCGCTTGACGTCGCCATAGGCCAGCACGCTGCAGGGCCGGTCGGCCTGCGACTTCATGCCGACCTGGTCGAGCAGCGCCAGCGCCTCGTCGCGCTTGTGCTCGGCGGCGCGGCGCCACATCGAGAACAGCTTGCGGTCGTGCGAGAGCAGCGCCATCTGCACGTTCTCGACCACGGTGAGCGAGGCGAAGGTCTCGGCGATCTGGAAGGTGCGGCCCACGCCCATGCGCCAGATCTCGCGCGGCTTGCGGCCCACGAGTTCCTGGCCGTCGAGCGTGATCGAGCCCTGGTCGGCCTTGAGCTGGCCGTTGACCATGTTGAAGGTGGTGGACTTGCCGGCGCCGTTGGGGCCGATCAGCGCCAGCAGCTCGCCGGGCGGCAGCTCGAAGCTGATGCCATCGACGGCCTTGACGCCGCCGAAGGACTTGCCGAGGTTGTTGACCTTGAGCAGGCTCATGCTTTCACCTCCTCGAGCTTGGCATCGACGGCTTTCTTCTCTTCCTTCGGTGCGCGGAAACGCTCCGCGAGCTGCTTGATCGATCCCGCGATGCCCTGCGGGAACAGCAGCACCAGGATCAGGATGATGGCGCCGAGCATCGCGCGCCAGTAGTCGGTGTTGCGCGCCACGGTGTCGTGCAGCCAGGTGAAGGTGACGGCGCCGACCACCGGGCCCGCGAGCGTCTGGATGCCGCCGAGCAGCACCATCACGAGGCCGTCGACCGACTTGCCGACCGACAGCGTCTCGGGCGAGATGCTGCCCTTGGAGAAGGCGAACAGCGCACCGGCCAGGCCCGCGACCGCGCCAGCGATGACGAAGGCGGCCCACTGCATGCGCTTGACGTCGATGCCGATGGCGTCGGCGCGCAGCACCGAGTCGCGGCCCGCGCGCAGGGTGTAGCCGAAGGGCGAATACAGCACGCGGCGCAGCCACCAGACGCCGGCCGACACCAGCACCAGCGTGAGCCAGTAGTAGGCGCGCTTGTCCGACAGCCAGGCCGAGGGCCAGACGCCCGTGAGGCCGTTGCTGCCGCCCGTGAAGCTGTCCCACTGGTAGGTGATGGCCCAGGTGATCTGCGCGAAGGCCAGCGTGAGCATCGCGAGGTACACGCCCGACAGCCGCACCGCGAACCAGCCGTAGACGAAGGCGCCGAGCGCGGCCACCAGCGGCGCGACCACCAGCGTGAGTTCCATCGGCAGGCCCAGCGAACGCGCGAGCAGTGCGGCGCCGTAGGCCCCGAGGCCGAAGTAGGCGGCATGGCCGAACGAGTGCATGCCGGCCGGGCCCATGATGAAGTGCAGGCTGGTGGCGAACAGGGCCGCGATCAGCAGGTCGATCATCAGCACCAGCGTGTAGGGCGAGCCGGCCGTCAGCACCGGCAGCGCGGCGAGCACCAGCGCGAGCACCGCGACGCCGGCCAGGTAGAGGTTGCCGGGACGGCGCAGCGGTTCCTCCTGCATGCCGACGTAGCGGCTCGGCGCCTGCGCGCGGCCGAACAGGCCCCACGGGCGCCACACCAGCACGGCCGCCATCACGAGGAAGTCGACCATCAGCGTGAGCTTGGAGAAGGACACGTCGATGCCGAAGATCTGCACCACGCCGAGCCAGATGCACACGGCCTTGATCTCGGCGATCAGCAGCGCGGCCACGTAGGCACCGGGCAGCGAGCCCATGCCGCCGACCACCACCACCACGAAGGCGGCGCCGATGGTGTTGAGGTCCATCTCGAGCGTGGCGGGCTCGCGCGGCAGCTGCAGCGCGCCGCCCAGGCCCGCGAGCAGCGCGCCGAGCGCGAACACCGCGGTGAAGAGCCAGGCCTGGTTGACGCCCAGCGCGCTGACCATCTCGCGGTCCTGCGTGGCGGCGCGCACCAGCGTGCCGAAGCGCGTGCGCGTGAGCAGCAGCCAGACCAGGCCCAGCACCACCGGGCCGACCACGATCAGGAACAGGTCGTACGAGGGGAACTGGCGTCCGAGGATTTCGACGGAGCCTTTGAGGCCGGGCGCGCGCGGGCCCAGCAGCTCGTCGGGGCCCCAGAGCCACAGCACCGCGTCCTTGATGACGAGCACCAGCGCGAAAGTGGCGAGCAGCTGGAACAGCTCGGGCGCCTTGTAGATGCGGCGCAGCAGCAGCACCTCGATCAGCGCGCCGAGCACGCCGACCGCGACCGCCGCGATCAGCAGCGCGGGCCAGAAGCCCAGGCTCGCGCCGAGCTTGTCGACCAGCGTGTACGCGAGGTAGATGCCGACCATGAAGAAGGATCCATGGGCGAAATTGACGATGCGCGTCACGCCGAAGATCAACGAGAGGCCGGCCGCCACGAAGAACAGCGACGAGGCGCCGGCCAACCCGTTGAGCAACTGAACAACGAAGCCTGAAAAGCTCATTCAAGGATCCCGAGGAACTGGAAACTGGGGTGCGTCGAAGTGCTTCGCGCACCGCTTCGGCCACGATGACAAGGCGCCATTCGCATCGAATGGCCTGCGATCCACGTCAACCGTTCGGGCTGAGCCTGTCGAAGCCGGGGTGCGGCGCTTCGACGAGCTCAGCGTGAACGGTCTGCCGGCGAAAACCGGAAGCGCTCCGACCTCAGTCGGCGGGGCGCATCTTCTTGACTTCGTCGTCGCTCGGCTGGAACTTGGCGCCGTCGAGGTAGACGTAGTCCACCATCACGCCCTTGCCGCCGTCGTTCTTCGTCTTGCCCACGTACGCGCCCATGGTCGACTGGTTGTCCTGCGCGCGGTAGCTGATCTTGCCGAAGGGGCTGTCGAGCTGCAGGCCCTTGAAGGCCGCGACCAGCTTCTCGGTGTCGGTGCTGCCGGCCTTCTGGATGCCGGCCGCGATCGAGTGGATGGCGCTGTAGCCGACCACCGAGCCCAGGCGCGGGTAGTCCTTGAACTTGGCCTGGTAGGCATCGAGGAAGGCCTTGTGCTCGGGCGTCTTGATGCCGCTCCACGGATAGCCGGTCACGATCCAGCCGTTGGGCGCCTCGTCCTTCAGCGGGTCGAGGTACTCGGGTTCGCCGGTCAGCACGCTCACGACTTCACGGTCCTTGAACAGGCCGCGGGTGTTGCCCTCGCGCACGAACTTCGAGAGGTCGGCGCCGAACAGCACGTTGAAGATCGCGTCGGGCTTGGCATCGGCGAGCGCCTGCACCACGCTGCCCGAATCGACCTTGCCCAACGGCGGCGCCTGCTCGGCGACGAACTCCACGTCGGGCTGCGCGGCCTTGAGCAGGGTCTTGAAGGTCGCGACCGAGGACTGGCCGTACTCGTAGTTGGGGTAGACGATGGCCCAGCGCTTCTTCTTGAGCTTGGCGGCCTCGGGCACCAGCATCGCGACCTGCATGTAGGTCGAGGGACGCAGGCGGTAGGTGTAGCGGTTGCCGTTGCTCCAGACGATCTTGTCGGTCAGCGGCTCGGCGGCGAGATAGAAGAACTTCTTCTGCTTCGCGAAGTCGGTCAGCGCCAGGCCGGTGTTCGAGAGGAAGGCGCCCGCGAGCACGTCGACCTTCTCGCGCGAGATCAGCTCCTCGGCCACGCGCACGGCGTCGCCGGGGTTGGCGTTGTCGTCGCGGCTGATCAGTTCGATCTTCCGGCCGTTGACCCCGCCCTTGGCGTTGATCTCGTCGACCGCGAGTTCCATGCCCTTCTTGTAGGGCTCGAGGAAGGCCGGCTGCGCCTTGTAGCTGTTGATCTCGCCGATCTTGATCACGCCCTGGGCGTGCGCGGGAACGAGAGCGCAGGTCAGGGTCAGGACGGAAGCCGCGCTGAAAACATGGCGCAAGGGGATCATCGGGAAGCTCCTGGTGGGGTTCGAGAAAAACGGGAAAGGAACGAGGAAATCGGTGGAAAGGTGGAAAGGTGGAGTGTCGCCTCAGCGCAGGCCGTCTTCGCCCTTGATCTCGCCGGCCTGCAGGCCGCCGATGCGCGGCAGTGGGCGGCCACTGTCGGTGACCGCCACGGCCACCACGATCTCGCCGGCGCGCGGGGCGTCGGAGACGCGGGCCTCGATGGCGTCGAAATGGCTGCGCACGAAGGCCGCGTCCTTGTGGCCCAGCGGCACGTCGATCGCGGTGCCGAGGGTGCCGAGCTTCTTGGCCGAGGGCACGAGCGCCGCGCCCTTCTCGACCGCCACGCGCAGCGGCGCGCCGAGCTTGGGATGCAGGATCGCGGCCGCGTGTTCGAGCTCGCCGCCTTCGCCGACGATCGCGGCCTTGCCGTAGCTCTGCGCCTGGCCGGGCTCGATGCCCAGCGCCTTCACGGCCTTCTGGCCCAGCAGCGCGCCGAGCTCCTCGCCGATCGCGATCAGCTCGTCGAGGTTCTCGCTGTAGCGGCCCGCGTAGGGGTTGGCGATCACGGCGATGGCGACGGCGCGGCGCGTGGGCGGCGCGATGTCGCGGCCCATTTCCTTGCGGGTTTCGTCGACCTGGACGACGAGCTTGCGGATGTTGGCGGTCATGTCTGGATTTCCTTTGGCTTCTCTTCTTGTCTCTTCGTACACGGGCTCAGCGCAAGCCGTCCCACTTGGCGATGTTCTCTGCCAGCAGGCCGCCGACGCGCGCATGCACGCGGTAGCCGGTGCTCATCGCGAGGATGAACACGATCTCGTCGGCCGCGGGCGCGCCGGGCACGCGCACTTCGATCGCGTCGAACTGGCCGCGCACGTAGCTGGCGTTGATGTTGGTCAGCGGCACGTCGAGCGTGGTGCCGGGCGCGCCGACCTTCTTGGTCGAGGGCACGATCGACAGCGCGTTGCCGGGCTGGCCGGTCTTCTTCTCGTCGACGGTGCCCTTGGCATAGGCAACGCGGTCGCCCTTCCAGCCGAGCAGCTCGCGCATCGCATAGCCGCCGGGCACGTGCCACAGCGCGCCATGCTCGAGCTCGCCCGCGGCACCGACGATGGCGCCCTTGCCGTAGGTGGCGAGCTGCTCGAGCGGCACGTCCATCGCGGCGTGCAGCTTGTGCGCCATCTCGAGGCCCACCGGATCGAGCAGGCTCATCATCGGCAGGATGTCGGGCTCGTAGCGGCCCGCGAAGGGATTGGTCAGCACGGCGGCGATGGCACCACGCACCAAAGGCGTCTGGGCACGCGGCCCGAACTCGTGGTGGATGTGCTCGACCTGGGTGAAGACTCGGCGGATATCGATCATGAAAAAGAACCTTGCTTTTCGTTAAGCAATTACTGAACCAACTGCGCGCGGGAGCCTAGGGCCTGTTAACACTATGCAA
>NZ_JBZAYE010000293.1:0-8753 GCF_058244205.1 Variovorax sp. 20P10.2.4 | reverse complement strand
GCCGCTGCCGCTCGCGGGCTCGAGCAGCGCGAGCGTGGCCAGCACCGCGTCGTACTGCACCACCTGCTGGCTCATCAGGCGGTGCGCGATGCGCGCGTCGGTGTCGAAGGCCTGGTGCAGTCGCTCGATCTCCGCGCGCGCGAGCCAGACCGCGCCGATGGCCGACAGCGCCAGCCAGGCCAGCCACCATCCGCCGCGGGTGCGCAACCACTGTTTCATGGCGCGGATTGTGCCCGGCGGGCAGGCGCCGGCCGGGCGAGAATGCGCGCCCGAGGCATCAGTGCAATGCAGGACCATCTTTTCCCCGACCTCCCCGGATCTCCCCCTTCGGCGCCTCCCGCGCCCGCGGCCGATGCGCCGGCCCCGAAGAAATCGCGCGGCGGCACCGTGCAGCCGGCGCCGGCCGATCCCGCGCTGGTCGACCTCGCGCTGCAGCTGCCGCCGCAGTTGCGCTTCGGCGGCTCGTCATGGAACTACCCGGGCTGGGCCGGCCTCGTCTGGGACGGCGAGTACGCCGAGGCCGTGCTGTCGAAGAACGGCCTCGCGGCCTATGGCCAGCATCCGCTGTTCCGCACCGTGAGCCTGGACCGCAACTTCTACCGCGCGCTCACCGCGAGCCAGTACGCGCGCTACGCGGCGATGGTGCCCGACGACTTCCGCTTCGTGGTGAAGGCGCCGAGCGTGGTGACCGATGCCACGGTGCGCGACGAGAGCGGCCGCGGCACGCAGATCAATCCGGCCTTCCTCAGCGCCGACCTGGCGGTGCGCGAATTCGCCGAGCCCGCGCTGCAGGGCCTGGGCCATCGCATCGGCGCGCTGGTGTTCCAGATGAGCCCGCTGCCGCGGCCCGTGCTGGCCGATGTGCCGCTGCTGCTCGAGCGCCTCGCCGCGATGATCGCCGCGCTGCCGGCGCTCACGCCGACCGCGCCCGACGCGGTGGTCGCGGTCGAGGTGCGCGACCCGCAACTCATGACGCCCGAGTTCGCCGCCATGCTGCGCAGCGTGGGCGCCACCTGGTGCCTGGGCCTGCACGCGAAGATGCCGCCGATCGAGGACCAGTTGCCGATGCTGCGCGCGCTGTGGCCGCGCCCGCTGGTGTGCCGCTGGAACCTGCACCGGCGCCACGGCCGCTACGGCTACGAGGACGCCGAGAAGCTCTACGGCCCGTTCGACAAGATCGTCGACCCCGATCCCGAGACGCGCCAGGCGCTGGCGCGCGTGATCGCGGGCACCGTGAAGGCCGGGCAGAACGCCTTCGTCACCGTGAGCAACAACGCCGAGGGCTGCGCGCCGCGCACCGTGGCGACCCTGGCGCAGGAAGTGGCGGACCTGCTGCTGCGCTGAATCAGTCGACCGCGACGGTCATCTCGACCTCGACCGTCGCGTTCTTCGGCAGCGCATAGACGCCGACCGCCGTGCGCACATGCACGCCCGCGTCGCCGAACACCTCGTGCAGCAGGTCCGAGGCCGCGTCGGCCACCTCGCTGTGCTGCGTGAAGTCGGCGCTGCATTGCACGAACACGCCCACGCGCAGCACCTGGCGCACCGCGTCGAGCGAGCCGAGCTCGCGGCGCAGGATCGCGAGCGCGCGCAGCGCGCAGATCCGCGCGCCCTCGCGTGCCTGTTCGAGCGACACGGTATCGCCCGCGCGGCCCGTGACCATCACCGTGGTGCCCACGCGCGGCACCTGGCCGCTGATGTAGACGGTCTGGCCGTCGCGCACGGCCGACGCGTAGTGGCCGCCGACGCGGATCTCGCCCTCGAAGCTGTGGCCGAGCGCGGCGGCGATGCGGTCGGCGGTCTGTTGGCGATGGGCGGAGGCGGTCATGACGGAATTTCCAGCTGAAAGAAAAGGCGCCATCTTCGCTGCACCGGCGCGCCGCGAACAGATACAGAGCCCGCGAAATGCAGCCGCAACAGAGGCCGCGCGCAAGCCCTGGTCCCGAGCCTCGAGGGGCTTGTCGAAGCCCTCGCTTTCACTCGTGCGAGACTCGCCGCTGAAGGAGAGTTACAGATGAATACATTTCTATTCGTGGTCGTTCTGGCGACCCTCGCCCTGCTCCTGGTCGTGCTGATCGCCCAGAAACGCAACGACAGCCGCGGCGGTTTCGTCGAACGCCCACGGCCGCGCGCGCCGCTCAACGAACGCCAGCAGGCCATGTACCACCGCCTGGTGCAGACGCTGCCCGACCTCGTGGTGCTGCCGCAGGTGAGCTTCGGCGCCCTGCTCACGGCGCGCACCCGCGCCGCGCGCAGCGGCTTCGGCCGCAAGATCGCCGACTTCGTCATCTGCGACCGCAACTTCGAGGTGGTGGCCGTGGTCGGCCTCGACGAGAAGGCCGGCCGCAAGGAGCGCGCGCTGCGCGAGGCCCACGATGCGCTGCTGGTCGATGCCGGCTACCGCGTGCTGCGCTATGCGCGCGTGCCCGACGTGGGCCGCGTCGAGGCCGACTTCGATCCCTCGCTGGCCACGCCGCGGCTGCAGATCGGCCCGCGCTTCCTCGAGGCGATGGCGCTCGAGCGGCCGGCCTTCAAGCCCTCGACGCACCAGTGGCATCCGTCGAAGGCCAAGCGCCGGCGCCGCGAGCGCCCGCGCGAGCTGCCCGCCGATCAGCCCTCGAACGCGAGGTAGACCCGCCCGCCTTCGATCTTCACCGGGTAGCTGCGCAGGTCCTCGGTGAGCGGCGCGCACATCGCCTTGCCGCTGCGCACGTCGAAGCGGCCCTGGTGCAGCGGGCACTCGATCTCGTGGCCCTCGAGGAAGCCGTCGCACAGCCGCGCATGGCCGTGGGTGCAGATGTTGTCGGTGGCATGGATGCCGTCCTCGGTGCCGTAGAGCGCGATGTCGCGGCCCTGCACGTCGATGCCGATCACGTCGTCGGCGGGGACATCGTCCACCGCCGCGGCGTCGATCCAGGTGATCGTGGTCATGTTCTTTTCCTTCGTGGCGTGGGTGGCTGTCAGTCGGGCTTGAGGCCCGTGCGCTCGATCACCGGCTTCCAGCGCCGCAGTTCCTCGCCCATGAACTTCGCCAGTGCCTCGGGCGTGCTGCCCACCGGATCGAAGTACGCGGTCTGCAGGCGCTTTTGCACCTCGGGGTCCTTCAGCACCGCGGCGATCTCGCGGCTCATGCGCTGCACGATCGCATCGGGCGTTCCCTTGGGCGCCATGTAGGCGAACCACGGCACGGCCTGGATGTCGGGCAGGCCCGATTCGCGCAGGGTCGGCAGTTCGGGCAGCAGCGCCGAGCGCTCGGCCGAGGTCACGGCGATGGCCTTGAGCCGGCCGGCCTTGGCCTGCGGCATCACCGACACCGGCGGCAGGCAGGCGAACTGCACGTCGCCCTGGATGATCGCGGTGACGGCCTGGCCCGAGGACGCATAGGGAATGTGGACCGCGAAGGACCGGGTCTTGAGCTTGATGAGCTCCACGCCCAGGTGCGAGATCGAGCCGTTGCCGGTCGAGGCGAAGTTGAACTGGCCGGGGTTGCGCTTCATCGCGTCGAGCCAGCCCTTGACCGAGTCGACGCTCATGCCGTTCGACACCGCGCACACATTGGGCGTGGTGGCCGCGAGCGACACCGGCACCAGGTCCTTGAACGGGTCGTACGGCAGGTTCTTGTAGAGGATGGTGTTGTAGACCAGCGGCGCGTTGACCGAGAGCAGGAAGGTGTAGCCGTCGGGCGCGGCCTTCGAGGCCTGGTCGGTGCCGCTGTTGCCGCCCGCGCCGGGCTTGTTCTCCACGATCAGCGGCTGGCCGATACGCGCGGCGAGCTTGTCGTTGACGATGCGCGCGAGGATGTCGGGCGAAGCGCCCGCGGCAAAGGGCACGATCACGCGCACGGGACGCTGCGGCCAGTCCTGGGCCTGGGCCGTCAGGGCGATGGCGGCCGTGGCCGCGAGCACGAACAGGGTCTTCATGGCCGAGCCTCCACGTCCACCATGCCCAGGTGGTCCTGCTGCTCGCGCGCGATGAAGCCCGCGATCAATGCGCGGTAGGCGGCCTCCACCACCTCGGGATAGGCGCCCTCCTGCTCGGCCAGCGCCCTCACCTTGTCGATGACTTCCTGCTGGCGCTGCGGCGCCGAGACCTGGAAGGCATCGCGCTTGAAGCGCGCCGCGTCCTTCACGTAGCGGCCGCGCTCGGCCAGCAGCGCGACGATCCTGCGGTCGAGCGCGTCGATGTTCTCGCGCACCTCGGCGAGGTTGGCGCACAGCGGCCGGTAGGCCGGGTCGGTGAAGCGGCGCAGCGGCGCACCGTGGGTCTCGGGTTCTTTGTCCTGCATGGCTCAGATCGGATAGATGATGGAATTCGGGATCATTTCGCTGTCGAACACGCACAGGCGCGACGCGAACTTCAGGCCTTCGGGCGTGGGCACCACGCGGTCGATGTAGCGGCCCACGTTGAACACGGTCGAGGGCCCGTCGAGCTTGGTGCGGAACACCGCGTAGTTGGCCTCGCTGTGGATGGCGCCGTCGTCGTCGACGCCGTGCACCACCGGCAGCCCGACCACGTGGCGCTGGTAGTACGGGTCGTGGAACAGCGTCTCCTGGATGCCGTAGACGCGGTCCTCGAGCATGCCGCGGCTCTCGAAGGACAGCGTGGCCAGCGGCAGGCCGCGCTCGTGGTTCTCGCGCGGCTGCAGCCGGTAGCTGCACTGCTCGGTGAAGAAGGCCGGCCACAGGCTCCACTGGCCCGAATCGACCGCATGGGCGTAGGCCGCATAGAGCCGCGCCAGGTCGAGGTAGGCGGCGGGGTCGAGCTGCTTCATGCGGCCTCCATCACTTCGCGCCAGTAGCGGTACATGCCGCGGATCAGCGTCTCGGTCACCATGTGGTCGGTGTTCTCGACCTCGCGCCCGCCGAGCTCGGCCAGCGTGCGGTGGTAGGGCTTCTGCTCGAAGCCCTGCTGCGAGAACTCGATCACCTCGCCGTCGTCGGCCGACACGAAGCCCGCCGGCCCGAACAGGTTGGCCTGGCGCAGGCGGCGCTGCGTCATCTCCTCGCTGTCGTCCTCGAAGCCGAAATGGGTCCAGACGAAATCGAAGGCATCGTGGCCCACGGGTTGGATGTGGCGCGTCGACACGCTGTTGACCTGCTGCTGCAGGATCAGGCTCGGGAACAGCGTCATCATCACCGCGGTCGGCCCGCCCCACCAGGGCTCGGGCACGATGTCGAGGAAGCGCGGGTCCTTGAGCTGCATGCTCTCCTTGAAGCTGGAGACCTGCGTCACCTGCGCGGCCTTGCCCGCGCTACCGCGCGTGGAGATCATCGCGGCGTGGCGCCCGCGCGCATCCATCTTGAGCTCCGACTTGTTGTCGGCGCGCCAGAGCCCGAAGGTCACGAACCAGGTATGGAGCAGGCCCGGGTGGTACGGGTCCTTGATGTTCTCCTGCATCAGCTTCCAGTTGCCCGGGATGCGCTGGCGGCTGTAGCCGAGGATGGTGAGCTTGCGGCCGTCGAACAGCCGGTCGAAGTAGCGCAGGATCTCGGGGCCGAGGAAGTCCTCGAACGATTCGATGCCATGGTCGAAGGAGGCGAACACCACGCCGCCGCGCCGCGCGACCTTGAGCTTGTTGAGGCCGTTCTCCTCGAGCTTGAAATCCCCCGGCATGCCGCCGTTGACCTTGCCGTCCTGCTTCACGCCGCGGCGGAACGGCACGCCCTGCAGGTCGCCCTTGAGCGAGTAGTTCCACTGGTGGTAGGGGCAGACGAAGTCCTTGCGGTTGCCCTGGCGCTCGCGGCAGAACTGCATGCCACGGTGCGCGCAGACGTTCTCCACCACGTGGATCTCGCCCTCCATGTCACGCACCAGGATCACCGAGCGCTCGCCGACGGCGGTGCGCTTGAAGTCGCCGGGGTTCGGGATCTCGGCCTCGAGGCCGACGTAGCACCAGTGCTTCTCGTAGAAGAAGCGCTGCAGCTCCTTCCTGTGCAGTTCCTCGTCGGTGTAGGCCTTGAACGGGATGCGGCTGGTCTGCTCGTTCTCCCAGCGCAGCTCGATCGGGAACACGGCTTGCGTTGTCATCGCGGGTCTCCTTGTCTTTCTCCGGATTCTTCAGGTGCCTTGCAGGTAGAAGGCATCGGCATGGATCTGCTCGGGCGCGAGGCCGCGGCCGCGCACCAGTTGCGTCACGGCCTCGACCATCGGTGGCGAGCCGCAGAGGTAGGCGCGCCAGCCCTCGAGGCTGCCGGGCCAGTCGGCGCGGATCGCGTCGGTGATCAGGCCCAGGCGCTGGCCGGTCTCGGCCGGGCCGGCGACCACCACCACCTGCACCGTCAGGCGCGGATGCAGCGCCTGCAGTTCGCGCAGCTCGGCGAGGCCATAGACGTCGGCCCCCGAGCGCACGCCGAGGTAGAGGTGAATCGATTGCTGCGTGAGCCCGGCCTCGATGGCGCCGCGCACGATCGACAGGATCGGCGCCAGCCCGGTGCCGCCGGCCGCGCAGAGCATCGGCCCGCGGTGCTTCGTGCGCAGGTAGGCAGTGCCCAGCGGACCGCTGACGCGCACCGCGTCGCCCACGCGCAGCTGCTCGAACACATGCGCGGTGACACGGCCGCCGGGCACGCGGCGCACGTGGAACTCGAGTTCGTCGTCGCGGCCGAGGCCCGCCATCGAGTACGGCCGCGCGAGTCCCGGCGCGAACTGCAGTTGCGCGTACTGGCCCGGCGAGAACTCGAGCGGCTTGTTGGGTTTCAGGCGCAGGCGGCGGATGTCGTGGGTCAGCGTCTCGATGCCCGTGACCGTGGCCTTGAGCACCCGCGCCGGATGCACCACCACCTCGTCGGGCTCGGGGATCTCGATCGCGCAGCTCTCGGTCAGCGTGGCCTGGCAGGCCAGCACGTAGCGCTCGCCCTGGCCGTCGGGGCGGATGGCATCCTGGCCCGCGTCGAGCACCTGGCCCGACACCAGCTTGCAGCGGCAGGTGCCGCAGCGCCCGGCCATGCAGCTGTACGACACCGGCACATGGTGTTCGCGCAGCACCTCGAGCAGGTTCGCGCCGGGGCGGACCTCGAGCGTGCGGGCCAGGGGGTGGATGTGCAGGTCCATCGGATGTTCTTCTCGTGGGCGGGCGCGCTGCGCCGGTTGTCTCGGGGACGGATGATGCGCGGCCGTCTCCGATTGACCAATAGAATTCCGTGAATCCTCTTCATCACCGAAATGAATAAAGGTCCGGCATGCAGCTCAAGGACATCGACCTCAACCTGTTGCTGGTGTTCGACCGCATGCTGGCCGAGAAACGCGTGTCGGCCGTGGCCGCGTCGCTGGGCCTGTCGCAGCCCGCGATCAGCAACGCGCTCGCGCGGCTGCGCAAGCTGCTGGGCGACGAGCTGTTCCTGCGCACCGCGCGCGGCATGGAGCCCACGCCCTTCGCGCTGCAGCTGGCCGAGCCGGTGGCCTATGCCATGGGCGCGCTGCACACCGCGCTCAACCAGCAGGTGGTGTTCGACCCCGCCACCAGCACGCGCGCCTTCGCGCTCGCGATGACCGACATCGGCGAGATCTACTTCACGCCGAAGCTGATGGCCGCGCTGTCGGCGGTCGCGCCGGGCGTGACCATCAGCACCGTGCGCAACAACACCGCCACCAACCTGCGCGAGGAGCTCGAGGCCGGCCATGTCGACCTGGCGATCGGGCTGCTGCCGCAGCTCAAGTCGGGCGTGTTCCAGCGCCGGCTGTTCCGCCAGCGCTACGTGTGCCTGTTCGCCGGCAGCCATCCGCTCGCGAAGAAGCGCAGCGTGTCGCTCAAGGACTTCGTCGCGGCCGACCACGTGCTGGTGCAGGCCGCGGGCACCGGCCACGGCAAGGCCGACGACGTGATGGCCGCGCAGGGCATCCAGCGGCGCATCCGGCTGCGCGTGCCGCACTTCGTGGCCATCGGCCACATCCTGCGTTCAGGCGACATGATCGCCACCGTGCCCGAGCGGCTCGCGCAGAGCATCGCCGAGCCCTTCGGGCTGGTGTGGCGCCCGCACCCGGTGGCGCTGCCGCAGATCGCGATCAACCTGTTCTGGCACGCCAAGCTGCACCGCGACCCAGGCAACCAGTGGCTGCGCGGCTTGTTGTTCGACCAGTTCGCCGACGGCGACTGAGCACGGTCTTCGGGTTCGGCGTACAAATACGGCCATCGCCCCTTTCCGCATCACGATGGCGCCCTCCCCCCGCATCCGGATCGCTCCCGGCACCGAAGGCATCGAACGCCTCGAGGCCCATCTGCACGGCCAGGCCTTCTCGCCGCACCGCCACGACACCTACGCGATCGGCATCACGCTCGCGGGCGTGCAGCGCTTTCGCTACCGCGGCACGCAGCGGCAGTGCCTGCCGGGCCAGTGCCACGTGCTGCACCCCGACGAGCTGCACGACGGCGGCGCGGGCACCGACGATGGCTTCGGCTACCGCATCCTCTACGTCGACCCGGCGCTGGTGCAGCGCGCGCTGCACGGCAAGCCGCTGCCCTTCGTGGCGCAGCCGGTGCTCGATGCGACGCGGCTGCGGGCCCTCGGCACGGGCTTGCGCACCGCGCGCGAGCTCTGGGACTTCGACGTCGCGATCGACGACGAGGTGCTGCGCACCGAGTTCGCGGTCGCGGTGGCGCAACTGCTGGCCAACGCCGCCACCGGGCAACCCCAGGCACCCGGCTCGCTCGAACTCGCGGGCCTCACGCGCGTGCGCGACCACATCGCCGCCACGCCGACCGAGCGCCCCGCGATGGCGGCGCTCGAACGCCTGGCCGGGCTCGACCGCTGGTCGCT
>NZ_JBZAYE010000292.1:0-8760 GCF_058244205.1 Variovorax sp. 20P10.2.4 | reverse complement strand
GCGGGGCTGGCGCAGGTGGCGCTCGAGCGGGGGTTCGAAAAGGTGTTCCTGCAGGTCGAAGCGCAGAACGATCCCGCGCTGGCGCTGTACCGGCGCGCGGGTTTCGAGACGCGCTGGCAGTACCGGTACTGGCAGCCTTCGGCCTGAAAACGGCGAGCTCAGTCCCGCGGCTCGAGCTCCAGCCCGAAGCGCACCTCGTCCAGTGCCGCATCGACCAGCGCCAGCGGATCGTCGAAGCCCGGCGCGAGCTTGAGGATGCCGCGCAGCCGGTGATCGATCAGCAGCACCGCGAGCCCGTGCACATAGCCCCAGGCCGAGGTCATCTGCATGGCTTCGGCATTGCTCAGCGAGGTGGGCGGGCTGTCGGGCAGCCGCGGCGCGCCGCCGATGATCGAGGCCATCACGCGCATCGCCTCGGCGGCCGCGGCGCCCAGCACGGGGTGCAGCATGTCGATCTTCTCGGTGCGGAACATCAGCCCGAACAGCGCCGGGTTCTCGTGCGCGAAATGCACGTAGGCGCGGCCGATCGCGTTGCGCCGCGCGCCGGCGTCGGCACCCTCGGGCGCCGAGGTGCGCATCGCGTCGGCCAGGCGATGGAACCCCACGGCAGCGAGCGAGCTCAACAGGCCGGTGGTGTCGCCGAAGTGGTGCTTGGGCGCGGTGTGCGAGACGCCCGCTTCGCGCGCGATCGCGCGCAGGCCGAGCCCGGCGATGCCATCGCGCTGCAGCACGGTCTCGGCCGCGGCCAGCAAGGCATCGGGCAAGGCGCCGTGGTGATAGCGACGGGCCGGCGCGGCGGACTCGGCCGGTGTGGCCGCTGCGGCCGGCGAAGATTCGGCGGTGGCCGGCTCCGTGGAACGGGGACGGCGCGGACGAGAGGCAACAGGCATCCAAAAATCTTACCACTGGAAAAATCTCTTGACTTCACTAGATGGCTCGGCAATATTTCCACTGGAAAGATAAGCCCTCCACGCTTTTCCACCCCTACACCGGTCCCGGCCGACGATCCGAAGGAACCCTGATGAACGATGCCCTCACCCGCAGCGCCCCGCCTTCCAACATGGGCCCGATCGACTTCGAGACCGACGTCGGTCCGCTGCCGCTGAAGGGCACGCTGCCCGCCGGCCTGCGCGGCACGCTGGTGCGCAACGGCCCGAACCCAGTGGCGCCCGACCCGCGCGCCCACTGGTTCGCCGGCGACGGCATGCTGCATGCCTTCCACATCGCCGACGGCGCGGTGCATTACCGCAACCGCTGGGTGCGCACCCAGCGCTGGCAGGCCACGGTCGAAGGGCAGGAACGGCGCCGCGTCGGCTTCCAGAGCACCGAGGGCGAGGCGCCGAAGCGCGAGGACGACGGCACCGGCAACACCAACGTGATCGGCCATGCCGGCCGCATGCTCGCGCTCGAGGAGGCGCACCTGCCGATCGCGATGACGCTGCCCGGGCTCGACACGCTGGGCGCCACCGACCTCGACGGCCGCCTGCACGGCAGCTTCACGGCCCATCCCAAGACCGATCCGCGCACCGGCGAGCTGCTGTTCTTCGGCTACGGCACGCCCGCGCCGCTGTCGGCGGGCATGAGCTTCGGCAGCATCGCGGCCGACGGCCGCGTCACGCGCTTCGAGACCTTCGAGGCGCCCTATGCCAGCATGGTCCACGACTTCATGGTGACCGAGGGCCACGTGATGTTCCCGATCATGCCGATCACCGCCAGCCTCGAGCGCGCGCAGCAGGGCCGCCCGCCCTATGCCTGGGAGCCCGAGTTCGGCACCCGCGTCGGCCTGATGCCGCGCGGCGGCAGCAGCGCCGACATCGTCTGGTGGCGCGGCCCGGCCTGCTACGTGTTCCACGTGATGAATGCCTGGGAGGCCGACGGCAGCCTGTACGCCGACGTGATGCAGTTCGACACGCCGCCGCTGTTCCCGCGGCCCGACGGCTCGCCGATCGGCGCGGGCGATCCGCCCGCGCGCCTGGTGCGCTGGCAGTTCGAGCTCGCCAACCCGGCGCGCGAATTCACGCGCACCGTGCTCGATCCGCGCCCCGGCGAATTCCCGCGCATCGACGACCGCTTCGCCGGCCTGCCCTACCGCCATGGCTGGTACGTGCTGCGCGACGACGAGGGGCCGGCAGAAGCACGGCGCAACTTCGCGGGCCTCGCGCATGTCGACCATGCCAACGGCGAGCGCGGCATCTACCGGTTGCCGGCGCCCGACACGATGTCGGAGGCCGTGTTCGTGCCGCGCTCGGCGCAGGCCGAGGAAGGCGATGGCTGGCTGCTCGCCACCATCTGGCGCGGCGCCAGCAACACCAGCGAGCTCGCCGTCTTCGATGCGCGCGCCGTGGCCAACGGCCCGCTGTGCACCGCCGCGCTGCCGCACCGCGTGCCCGTCGGCTTCCATGGCAACTGGTTCGATGCCGCGGGCAGCGTGCCCGGCGCCGCCGTGCAGGCCGATGCGCAACCCACCGTCCGTTTCGGAGCGTCGTCATGAGCATGCTGCTGGCCTTCGCGCCCTTCATCGTCTTCGCGCTGTTCGATCGCCTGCTCGGCGTGGTGCCCGCGCTCTCGGCCGCGGCGGCGCTGTCGGCCGTGCTGCTGTTGCGCGACTGGCTCACGCCGAAGCGCACGGTCAAGGTGCTCGAGATCGGCACCGTGCTGCTGTTCGGCGGCCTGGCCGTGTTCGCGCTCGCCACGCACACCGAGTGGTCGCTGCTCGGCGTGCGGCTGCGCGTCGATGCGGGACTGCTGCTGGTGGTGCTGGCCTCGATGGCCATCGGCCAGCCCTTCACCCTGCAGTATGCGAAGGAGCAGACGCCGCCCGAGGTCTGGGTGCTGCCGGGCTTCAAGCTGGTCAACATGGTCATCACCGCCGCCTGGGCCGTGGCCTTCGCGCTGATGGTGCTGGCCGACGTGGCGATGGTCTACCTGCCTTCGCTGCCGCTGTGGGTGGGCATCGCGGTCACGGTCGCGGCCATCGTCGGCGCGATCCGCTTCACGCAGTGGTATCCCGAGCACATGCGCGCGCGCTTCGAGGCCGCGGCCGGGGGCTGAGCGCCCGCCCCCACGGGTGGCGCGGTCGGGCCATTGGTGCCACCATGGCCGGATGACCCACACGAACCACCATCATCTCCACCATCCCACCGAGCCCGTGGCCGCGCCGCGCGGCATCGACCACATCGTGGCCGGTGTGTCGGCCAGCGATGGCGACGGCGTGAAGCTCACGCGCGTGCTCGGCCAGCCGCTGCAGAAGCGGCTCGATCCCTATCTCATGCTCGATGCCTTCGGCAGCGACAACCCCGGCGACTACGTCGGCGGCTTTCCGAACCATCCGCACCGCGGCTTCGAGACGGTCACCTACATGATCGCGGGCCGCATGCGCCACCGCGACAGCGCGGGCCACGAGGGCCTGCTCGAGAACGGCGGCGTGCAATGGATGACCGCGGGCCGCGGCCTCGTGCACAGCGAATTGCCCGAGCAGCAGGAGGGCCTGATGGAAGGCTTCCAGCTCTGGCTCAACCTGCCGGCCGACGAGAAGCTGCGCGAGCCCTGGTACCGAGACATCCAGAGCGCGGAGATCCCCGAGTTCACCACCGCCGCGGGCGTGCAGGTGCGCGTGATCGCCGGCGCGAGCCACGGCATCGAGGGCGCCGTGCGGCGCGAGCGCACCGAGCCGCTGTACCTCGACATCACGCTGCCGCCGGGCGCCGAGTTCGCGCAGCCGCTGCCGCCGTCGCACAACGCGCTGGTCTACGTGTTCCGCGAATCGCTGTGGATCGCCGGCAGCGAGGTGCCGACGCGGCGCATGGCGATCCTCGCGAACGAGGCCGGCAGCGACGGCGTGCTGCTGCGCGCCGGCTCGACCAACCACAGCCCGGCGCGCGCGCTGCTGATCGCGGGCCAGCCGTTGCACGAACCCATCGTGCAGTACGGCCCGTTCGTGATGAACACGCCCGAGCAGATCAAGCAGGCGGTCGACGACTTCCGCCAGGGCCGCTTCGGCTGAGCCTGCGCCGACGCGGCGGTGCGGCCTGCGCCTACCGCGTGTCGGCATGGAGGTCGGCGCACGGGGCCGGGCGAGGCTTCTACGTTGCCTGCATGCCCCCCACGATCCGAAAAGGACAGGCGCCCGCCACGCTGCAGCGCGCCGAGTTCCATGAACGCTTCATGCAGGACTTTCAGGATCCGGCCTTTCAGGCCGAGTCCGACTCGCTGCGGCGCATCGAGCTGATCGCTTGGGAGGCCTACCACGAAGGCCGCAAGGCGCCCGTCACGCGCAAGGCCGGGCCCGGCTATGCCGATCCCGACTACGAGCTCTCGGTCGACTGGCTCGAGGCCAAGGCGCGCATCGACGCGGCGCATGCCAAGTGGGCCGACCCTCAGAGCCACTCGCGCGTGCTGCTGGTCAACGGCTCGCCGCGCAACGACGGCACCTGTCCCGGCGAGATCTCCAAGACCTGGCGCCTGACGCAGCTCGCGCGCGAGGTGCTCGAAGGCAGCGGCGTGAAGACCGACGTGCTCGACCTCAGCCTGCTGACCTCGGACTACGGCCGCGATATCCATCCGTGCAAGGGCTGCGTCTCCACCGCGATGCCGCTGTGCCATTGGCCCTGCAGCTGCTATCCCAACCATTCGCTGCGCCAGACCGGCGACTGGATGAACGAGATCTACGAGCGCTGGACCGCCGCGCATGGCGTGATCGTGCTCACGCCCGCCCACTGGTACCAGGCCACGAGCCCGCTCAAGCTGATGATCGACCGCCTGGTGTGCGCCGACGGCGGCAACCCCGATCCCACCAGCACGCACGGCAAGAAGGCCGAGGAGGCCAAGGCGCTCGAGCTCGAGGGCTGGGGCTATCCCAAGCATCTCGATGGCCGTGCCTATGGCGTGGTGGTGCATGGCGACGTGGCCGGCATCGAGAGCGTGCGGCGCAACCTCTGCGACTGGCTCGACTGGATGGGACTGATCGACGCAGGCAATGCCGCGCAGCTCGATCGCTACATCGGCTACTACGAGCCCTATGCCACCAGCCACGACACGCTCGATGCCGATGCCGACCTGCAGGAAGAGGTGCGCAACGTCGCGCGCGCGGTGGCGCAGGCGGTGCGGCAGCTGCGCACCGGCAAGCTCAAATCGCCTGACCGGGGGCTGAAGAGACCGCGTCCCAAGTAGCTCGCGCGCAAAAATTCACGGCGGCCCGCGCCGCCATTCATCATTCTTTACGCAGGCTCACGCGGGGCTCACGGACGGCTTACAGAAGGCTTCCACACTTCGTCTCACCAGCTGCCCATCGGCGGCGGTTCTTCGAAAGGAAGCACTCTCATGATCTCTCTCCGCCAACGCATCCTCTGGGCCGGCCTGCTGGGCTCGGCCGCCCTCGCATCGTCGGGCGCTTTCGCCCAGACGCCGGCGCCCACGACCGCGGCACCCGCCGCTGCCGTGGCGCAGGCGGATGGCGCGGCCCCGCAGCGCAAGGCCCACGCGGACCACAAGCGCATGGATCCGGCCAAGCGTTTCGAACGCATGCAGGAACATCGCGCCAAGCGTCTCGCGGCCCTCAAGGACAAGCTGAAGCTCAATGCCTCGCAGGAAAGCGCCTGGTCCAGCTACACCGGCGCGACGCAGTTCTCCGGCCCGCGTCCCGATGGCCAGCGCATGACCCGCGCCGACTTCGCCAAGCTGACCACGCCGCAGCGCATCGAACGCATGCAGGCCCGCCAGGCCGAACGCAGCGCGATGTTCGCCAAGCGCGCCGACGCCACGAAGTCCTTCTATGCCGCGCTGACGCCCGAGCAGCAGAAGACCTTCGACGCCGAGACCCTGCACTTCGGCGGCCACCGCTTCCATCGCGGCGGCCACCATGGCGGCCCCGACGCCCAACCGGCCAAGGGTTGAGCCCCGGCCCTCAGCGCTGTCGCCGAGGGTGGTCCATGACGAAGGCCCGCAACGCGCGAAGCGTTGCGGGCCTTTGTTCTGGTCGATCCGACCGATCCGATTACTTCGGCGTGCCGGTCTTCTCGGTCGGGTTGGTCGGCACCTCCGGACGCTCGCCCGGCTGGCCGAATTGCGGCTTCACCTTGCGCGCCTGCTGACTCACTTGCCAGCGCGACTGCTCGCCGGTCGGTGCCGTCACCATGTTCGGCTGGCCGTTCATCACGGTGCTGGCCTCGCCCTTGGGCACCAGGTTGTTGGTGTTGTTGCGGTTGTGCGCACGGGCCTCGGCGCGCACGGTCTCGAGCGACACCGGCGCATTGCCGTCGGGCTGCTGCGTGGGATTGGCCACGCCGGTCGGCGATTGCGTGCTGGCCTGGCCGCCCAGCGCCGGATCGGGTGCCGCGGGCATCGAGGAGGTCTGCGCCATCGCGAAGCCGCCCGCGCCCATCAGGCCGGCCAGCAGGGTCGCTCGAAGAAGTCGTTGCTGTGCGTGTTTCATGATCGGTTTCCTTTGCGTCTCGATAGATGGTGTGAAGAAATCGCGGACGCCTTCCCCGACGTCCTGAATTCACCGTAGGAGCCGCTCCGTTCGGGCCTTGTGGGGGTGCGTCAGGGCTGCCTGTAGGAGCCGGCCGGCCGCGCGCGAAGGCGCCGCGAGCCTGTCGCGTCGGAGGGCTGGAGGCGCCACGAGAAGGTGGCGCGTTCCTACAGGCGGGCACGGATCGAGCACGTACAACCCGAAATCCGATGTCCTCCACACCGATCTTCACGAACGAATCCGTCGCAAACGCGGAAACCGCCCACGCCGTGGGCGCGAATCCGCCCGGCCCCGTCACCGCGGCCGGACTCGCGGCCGCGCCCGTGTCGCTGAAGGTCATGACGGTGAACACCCACAAGGGCTTCACCGCGCTCAACCGCAAGTTCATCCTGCCCGAGCTGCGCGATGCGGTGCGCACCGTGGGCGCCGACGTGGTGTTCCTGCAGGAGGTGCTGGGCACCCATTCGCGCCATTCGCGCCGCGTGAGCAACTGGCCCGAGGCGCCGCACTACGAATTCCTGGCCGACACGATGTGGCCGCAGTTCGCCTACGGGCGCAACGCGGTCTATCCCAAGGGCCACCACGGCAATGCGCTGCTGTCGAAGTTTCCGATCGTGCATCACCGCAACCACGACGTGTCGGTGGCCGGGCCCGAGAAGCGCGGGCTGTTGCACTGCGTGCTACGGCTGCCGGGCCGCACGGTCGACGTGCATGCGATCTGCGCGCACCTCGGCCTGGCCGAGGCGCATCGGCAGCAGCAGCTCGAGCTCTTGTGCCACATCGTGCGCGACGAGGTGCCGGCCGACGCGCCGCTGATCGTGGCCGGCGACTTCAACGACTGGCGCGGCCGCGCGCATGCGACCCTGGCCGAGGGCGCGTCGCTGCGCGAGGTGTTCGTGCATGCGCACGGCCACGCGGCCAAGACCTTCCCTTCGCGCTTCCCGGTGCTGCCGCTGGACCGCATCTACGTGCGCAATGCCGGCGTGCACGCGCCGGTGGTGCTGCCGCGCCGGCCCTGGTCGCACCTGTCCGACCACGCGCCGCTGGTGGCCGAGATCGATCTCTGAAAGCGCATCCATCCATGAGCAACGGCAACCACTGGGTCGCGGGCAACCGCATCGAACTGCTCGAGAACGGCGAGCAGTTCTTCCCGCGCGTGTTCGAGGCGATCCGCGCGGCACGACGCGAAGTGGTCATCGAGACCTTCATCCTGTTCGAGGACAAGGTGGGCCTCGACTTGCACGCCGCCATGTGCGAAGCCGCTCGGCGCGGCGTGAAGGTCGACCTGATGATCGACGGTTTCGGTTCGCCCGACCTCTCGCGCGAGTTCCTCGAGGAATTGAGCAGCGCCGGCGTGAAGGTGCGCGTGTTCGATCCGGGCCATCGCTTCCTGGGCCAGCGGCTCAACGTGTTCCGCCGCATGCACCGCAAGATCGTGGTGATCGACGGCGAGCGTGCCTTCGTCGGCGGCATCAACTATTCGGCCGACCACCTGATGGACTTCGGCCCGAAGGCCAAGCAGGACTATGCGGTCGAACTCGCCGGGCCGATCGTGGCGCAGATCCACCACTTCGCGTTGCGCGCGATCGCGGTCGGCGGCAAGGGGCCGGGCTGGTTCCGGCGCCGGCTCAGGCAGGCGCCGCCCGTGGGCGACACGGTGGCCGGCGAGGCCGAGGTGATGTTCGTCACGCGCGACAACCGCCACCACACCAACGACATCGAGCGCCATTACCGCGCCGCGATCCGCAGCGCGCGCGAGCGCATCGTGATCGCCAACGCCTACTTCTTCCCGGGCTACCGGCTCATCAAGGAACTGCGGCGCGCGGCGCGGCGCGGCGTCGACGTGCGGCTGATCCTGCAGGGCGAGCCCGACATGCCGATCGTGAAGACGGCCGCGAGCATGCTCTACCACCACCTGCTGCATGCGGGCGTGCGCATCTACGAATACTGCGAGCGGCCGCTGCACGGCAAGGTCGCGCTGATGGACGACCGCTGGAGCACCGTGGGCTCGAGCAACCTCGATCCGCTGAGCCTGTCGCTCAACCTCGAGGCCAACGTGGTGGTGCGCGACGCGGCCTTCAACACGCTGCTGCACGAGCGCCTCGATCACCTGATGCAACACAGCTGCAAGCAGATCGACACCGCCGACCTCGCGAGCGAATGGAGCGGCTGGCGGCTGGTGCGCAGCTTCTTCATCTTCCACTTGATGCGCTGGTATCCCTCGCTGCTCGGCTGGCTGCCGCGCCACGTGCCGCGGCTCAAGCCGGTAGAGGTCACCGACCTCGGCGACC
>NZ_JBZAYE010000291.1:0-8779 GCF_058244205.1 Variovorax sp. 20P10.2.4 | reverse complement strand
GCGTGGCCAGTCGCGCGGCGCGCTCGGCCGTTGCCTCCACGGCGGCCGCGTCGCCGCGGCGAAGCAGCACCAGCATGTCGGCATAGAGCTGCCGAAACAGCGCGGCCCCGCCACTCCCGCCGCCCGCCTGGGCCGCGATCTCGCGCGCGGCCTCCAGGATGTCGAGCGGCGCATCGACCACGCGCACGACGCCCGCATGCCGCTCCACCAGCGGCTGCCAGGCGCGCGAGTCGCTGTCGTCGACCAGCACCAGCCGCAGCAGCCCGGCATCCTGCGACGGCACGGGCGCCTGCATTGCCGCGTCGAGCCAGCGCTCGAAGCAGGCCGCGTCGCTCACGCCACCCGGTTGCAGCACGACCGACAGCCGCTGGCGGCGCAGGTGGCGCGCCAGCGACAGGCCGGTGTCGACGAAGCCGGCGGCGCTGTCGCGGCCGCTCGCGTGTTCCTCTTCCCAGGGACCGGTCACGCCCTGCTTCGCGAGCTGCGGCCGGTTGTGAAGGAAGGTCTCGATCAGGGCCTGCCGCAGCTCGCGGCTGTAGCGGTAGCCGGTCTCGAAGGCCGCGTCCAGCCGCAGGAAGAGGTCGGGCGTGGCGTAGTCGCTGTCCACCATCTGCAGGGTGAAGAAGGCATCGAGCATGCGCTGCGAGTCGGGCGGCAGCCGCAGCACGACCGCGCGCAGCGAGGCATCGTCGGTGCGCTCCCACCACAGGTCGTGGAGCCGGGCCATGCGTTTTTCGACCGGGTTGCGCACCGGTGCCGCGGAGGACATCGATGCGGCCCTCAGCAGTTCAGGAAGATCTTGGTGCCGTTCACCGTGACGCCCGAGGCATCGAGCATCAGCGTCGCGCTGCCCGCGCGCAGCACGATGCGCCCCGGCGTGACCTCCACCGCCGTGCCGTCGACATCGAGCACCACGCTGGTCGGGCTCGCATGCGTCATGGCGCCCGAGGCGAAGGTGTCGAGCGTGCCGCCCTCGGCGCTCACGCCCACGCTGCCCGAGGCCACGGCCGAGAAATCGCCGCCTTGCGCCAGCAGGCCCATGTTGAGGGCGGCCGTTCCGAACAGGTTGGCGGCCGAGCTGGTCAGCGAGACGTCGCCCTGCGCGGTGGCCGAGGCCGGGCCGGCCGGCACGTTGAGCGTCATCGCGTCGTTGTAGGTCGCGGCATGCGAGCGGGCCGAGACCTTGTAGGCCTGCCCGATGGTGGTGGTCTGGCCCAGCGTGACGTTCCACAGGTCGTTGTCCTGCGCCGTGACGGTGCGGGCCTGGGTGACCGTCAGCGAATCCGTGCCCGTGACCGAGGTGGTCTGGTTGCCCGTGACGCTGGCGGTGCGGTGCGCCTTGGCGATGTGCGTCTGGTCGCCCGTGACCGTCAGGGTCTCGGTGCCGGTGATGGCATGGCTGCGGTTCGACTTGACGGTGACCGCCTCGTCGCCGTCCACGGTCTCTTCGCGCTGGCCGTGGATCGTGATCGTCTCGTTGCGGTCGACGGTCTTGGTGCGGTCGTTCTTGATGTGGTGGGTCTCGTCGCGCTCGACGGTCTTGTTGCGGTCGCGGCCCACGGTGTGGACCTCGTCGTTCTCGACCTCGAGCAACTGGTCGCGTTCCGCATGCAGCCACAGCTGTTCCTCGCCGAGCTTGTCCTCGAAGCGCAGCGCGTTCGCGTTCGCGGCGTTGCCGCCTTCGGAGCTGCGCGACAGCAGGCCGCTCTGGGTCGCGTTGGCGGGCAGGTCCCAGGGCGGCATGTTGTCCGCGTTGTAGACCCGGCCCGTGATCAGCGGGCGGTCGGGGTCGCCGTACTCGAAGTCGACCACCACCTCCTGCCCCACGCGCGGGATCTGCATGCCGCCGAAGTTGCTGCCGGCCCAGGGCGAGGACACGCGCACCCAGCACGAGCTGCTCTCGTCCTTGCTGCAGTACCGGTTCCAGTGGAAGCTGAGCTTCACGCGTCCGTACTGGTCGGTCCAGATCTCGCGGCCCGCGGGGCCGGTGACCACCGCCGTCTGCGGGCCCGTGGTGCGTGGTTTGAGCGCGTCGGGCGTGGGGCGGAAGATGTTGTTCGCCGGCAGCACCTCGAACTCGACCCGGCAGCGGAACTCCTCCAGCCCCGTCGCGTCGCCCGCTTCCTGCAGCGACAGGCGCGCGGCGGTCACGAGGTAGTCGGCATTCGCGCTGTCCTGCGGATGGTCGGTCAGCGTGAAGCGGTAGCCGGCCGCCAGGCCGCGCAGGTTGCCCGCGCCGCTGGCGACCTGGCCGGGCGCACCGGTCTCCTCCATCCGTGCGCGCGCGATCTGCTCGCCGTCGGCCTCGGCCGCGTAGTTGCCCGGCCAGGCGAACACCTCGCGCGTCGCATGCCGGGTGCGGCGCGGCATCGCCTTGGTGCGCAGCAGGTCGGCCTTGGGGCGCGTGAAGTCGAAGTCGCCCGTCACCCACTGGCCGCTTTGCAGCGCCTCGGCCAGCTGGAAGTGATGGCAGTGCTCCTCGTTGGACGAGGCCTCGGCGGCGCTGAAGGGAATGCGCTCGTAGCCCCCGGCGGGGAAGGGAGCGTGCGCCTGCATGTCGTCGACGATCACCAGCGTGTGGCTGTTGGCCGCGTGCTCGAAGTAGTAGTAGAGGCCCCACTCGTGCAGCAGGCGACTCGCGAAGTCGTAGTCGGTCTCGCCGTACTGCACCACGAACTCGCGCGGCGGATAGCTGCCCGTGGCGCGGATCGAGAGCGCGAAGCCGTAGGCCCCGAGCACCTCGTCGACGATGTCGAGCACGTTCCTGTTCTGGAAGATCCGGAAGTCCCGCGAGCGCTGGGCCAGGCTCAGCCACGACTCGATGACCACCTCGTAGAGCGCGCGCCGTTGCTCCAGGCGCAGGAAGCGCGCGCGGGTCACCAGCCCCGAGAGATGGCGCTGCTGCTGCGCGCCGCCGGGCCGGCCGTCGAGCAGGATGTGCACGCCGAACTCCTCGCCGATCAGGGGCTTGAGCTTGACGTTCGCGGCCGAGCGCACATCGATGGCGCTCGACGCCGGCGTGGTCAGCGTGAGGGTGTAGCGATAGGGGCGGCTGAGCGCTTCCTCGCCCTCGATCAGGACGGGTTCGAGGGCGGCCACCCCATCGAGCATGGGCATGGCATCGGAGGTCGCGGTGATCTTGCGGCCCCGGCTGGAGGCGGGCGTGGGCATGGAACTCCCTGAAGCGAAACGTGAAGGGCGACGACAGGAGCGGACCGTCTCCCGCATGCAAAACCGAGCACTGTAGAGAAGCTCGTGCCGCTCAACCGTAAGAAGCTGCAACCAAATTGCAATGGCGACACATCCATTCCACTACGTTCGGCGACGGATATCAGTCGAAGGTTCGAAGGAAGGCCTTCGTTTGGCCACATGGCATCGAACCGGGGGTGCAAACGTTTCCGCTCCGGGCGGCACTCTACTGCCGTTTGGGCCGGCCGAAGACGCGACTACTAGGATTCGTAGTCGCGCGCCGATGCACCGTCGGCGCCGGGAAACTCAGGCCTTCGGCCCCGCGCCGAAGCTCTGCCGGTACGCGCTGGGACTCACGCCCGCCACGCGCTGGAACTGCGCCCTGAAGTTCGCCGCCGACCCCAGCCCGACCTTGGCGACGATCTGCTCGATACCGAGGCGCGTGCGCTCCAGCAGCTCCTGCGCGCGGCGCACGCGCGCGCGGATCAGCCATTGCGCGGGCGAGACGCCGAACTGGTCCTGGAAGCGCCGGTTCAGCGTGCGCTGGCTGCTGCAGGCCTGGCGCGCGAGGTCGTCGAGCGACAGTGGCCGGTGCAGGTTGCGCTCCACCCAGGCGAGCAGCGGCTGCAGGTCGCGCTCGGCGGGCAGGTCCAGCGGCTGGATGAACTGGGCCTGGCCGCCCTCGCGGTGCAGCGGCACCACCGACAGCCGCGCCACGCGCGCCGCAACGGCCGCGCCGAAGTCCTTGCGCACCATGTGCAGACACAGGTCCAGGCCCGCCGCCGCGCCCGCGGAGGTCAGGATGTGGCCATGGTCGATGTAGAGCACCTTGGCATCGACCTCCACCCGCGGATGAAGCTCGGCGAGCAGCGGCGCCGCGACCCAGTGCGTGGTGGCGCTCAGCCCGTCGAGCAGCCCGGCCTGCGCCAGCACGAAAGCGCCCGAGCAGATGGAGGCGATGCGCGCGCCGCGCGCCGAGGCCGCGCGCAGTGCCTGCAGCACGGCGCGGCTGATCGGCGCCGCGGGATCGGCGATGCCGGGCACGACGATGGTCTGCGCCTCATCGAGCACCGAGAGCCCGTGCCGGACCGTGAGCGTGAAGCTGCCGCTGTCGAAGGACTTCCGTTCGCCGCAGACCGCGATGCGGTAGCAGGGCTGGCCGGGCGCGAGCTCCGCATGGCCGAAGACCTCGCAGGCGCTCGCGAGATCGAAGGCGATGAGGCCGGGCAGGGCGAGCACCGCGAGCCGGTGCGGCGTGGTGTTCGGGGCGCGGGGTGTCATGGCGGTGGATTCTTCCATGGTTGGCGGAAAACAGTCGAAGCTTGTCAATCCGGCCACTTTCGCTTCGGGCAATGCATGGGGAGACTACGGGGGTTCCCGTCATGGAGTTGCTCTTGCCGTCCCGAGCCCTGCGTCTTTCCCGTCTCCGGCTTTTCTGCCTGCTCGAAGCCGCCACGCTGCTGATCCTGCTGCTGGTCGCGGTGCCGATGAAACACCTCGCCGGCCTGCCCTGGGCCGTGAGCCTCATGGGGCCGCTGCATGGCCTGGTCTTCCTGGGCTTCTGCTGGAAGGTCGTGAACGCGGCGACGCTCGAGGATGTCTCCGCGCGCATGGGTTTCAAGCTCGTGCTCTTCGCCTGCCTGCCGGGCGGTGGCTTCTACAGCTGGAAGCTGCTCGATCGCGAGCCGGTCTCGCCATGACCTATCTGTGGCTCAAAGCGTTGCACCTGGCCGCGGTGCTCGCCTGGACCGGCGGCCTGCTGCTGCTCGGCGTGGCGGCCGCCGCGCTCGGCCGCTCGGGCGGTGTGCTGCTGCCGCACGAGAAGCGCATGGGACAGGCCTTCCTGCGCTGGGACCGCCGCGTCACGGTGCCGGCGATGGTCGCGGCATGGGGCCTGGGCATCACGCTCGCGAGCCTGGGCGGCTGGTTCGGCGCGGGCTGGCTTTATGCGAAGCTGGTGCTGGTGTTCGCGCTGTCGGGGCTGCACGGCGTGCTGTCGGCCTTTGTCAGAAGGCAGCTCGAGGGCATGAACATCCGCGAGCGCGCATGGATCCGGATCGGCCCGGGGATGTGCGTCGCGGCGTTCGGCGGCATCGCGCTGCTCGTCGTGCTCAAGCCTTGAACCCAGGCTCGAGCGAAGGCAGGTTCTGCGCCGCGAAGTCCGCGAACAGCTTCGCGCGCGCGAAGCTGCCCCGGGCCGCGGGCCACACCGCATGCACCGGCACCCGCGGCGACTCGAACTCGGTCAGCACCAGCTCGATGCGGCCGCTCTCGAGCAGATGGCGGATCTGCCACAGCGGCGTGAAGCACAGTCCCAGGCCGTTCGCCACCGCGGCATAGAGCGAAGCGGTGTTGTCCGCCCGGAAGCGTCCCGAGACCTTCACCCGCCGCGGCCGGCCATCGATGGTGAACGGCCAGTTGGCGTCGTTGCCGTGCGTGGTGCGCACCAGGCATTGGTGATCGACCAGGTCCTCGGGGCGTTGCGGACGCCCGTGCCGCGCGAAGTAGTCGGTCGCGCCGAACACCACGAGCCGCAGGTCGCCGAGGCGCCGCGCCGCCAGTTCGGAATCGGGCAGTTCGCCGATGCGGATCGCGAGGTCGATGTCGCCTTCGATCAGGTCGACGAAACGGTCGGAGGCGGTGAGGTCCACCTCGATGCCTGCGTAGCGTTGCATGAACGCGCCGATCAGCGGCACGACGAAGGCCGGCGCGAACTGCACGGGCGCGGCCACGCGCAGCAGGCCACGCGGCGCGCTCGACTGGCTGCTTGCCTCCGCCGCGGCCGCGTCGAATTCCGCCAGCGCGGCCTGCACGCGCCGGTGGTAGGTCCGTCCCACCTCGGTGGGGGACGACTGCCGCGTGGTCCGCCGGATCAACTGCACGCCGATGCTGCGCTCGAGCACGCCCAGCGACCGGCTGATGGACTGCACCGAGCGCCCCAGCTGGCGGGCCGCGGCGCTCTGGCTGCCCAGCTCGACGATGGCGACGAAGGCGCGGATGTCCTGAATCTGGTCCATGGATTCTTCCGTTCTGGATGAAGGTCTTTGGCGGCCGCCGTGGATTCACGCGTGCGGCGGCCGTCCCTATCTTCGGGACTCCGCGGCCTGGTGCCGCTCATCGATCGAGGAATCATCCATGGAACAACATAGACCCACGGTGCTGGTGGTCGGCGCCACTGGCCGCGTGGCCGCGCTCGTGGTGCCCGCGCTGGTACGGCGGGGTGCCACGGTGCGCGCGCTGGTGCGCAGCGAATCCGGCCGGCGCCAGGCGATCGACAACGGCGCCGCCGAAGCCGTCGTTGCCGACCTGCGCGATCCGCCGAGCCTGCGGCGCGCGGCCGCGGGTGCGGACGGCGTGTTTCACATCGGCCCGGCCTTTCAGGCGGACGAAACGCAGATGGGTTGCAATCTCGTCGCCGCCGCGCAGCAGGCCGGAGTGCGCAAGTTCGTGTTCTCGTCGGTGATCCAGCCGACGCACGTCACGCTCGCGAACCACGCGAGCAAGGTCCCGGTGGAGGCCGCACTGTTCGAGTCGAAGCTCGAATACACCCTGCTGCACCCCGCCAACTTCTTCCAGAACCTGCGGGGCGCCTGGCCCGGCATGGCGCGGGACGGCGTCTTCGCGGAACCCTACCCGGTGCACACGCGGATCGCGCGCGTGGACTATCGCGACGTCGCCGAGGTCGCGGCCATCGCGCTGACCGAAGACCGGCTGGCCTACGGCTCGTTCGAGCTGTGCGCGCCCGGCCGCTTCAATCCGCAGGAGATCGCGGCGATGGCCGGCGAGGCGCTCGGCCGACCGGTGGCGGCGCGGGAGCTGGACTTCGAGGGCTGGGCCGAGCGGACGCGCCCGCCCTATGACGCGCGCCAGTTGCAACTGCTGTCGAAGGTCCACGCGCACTATGCGGCGCACGGGCTCGGCGGCAACGCCCTCACGCTCGAGGCCATCCTCGGCCGCGCGCCGCGCACGCTGGCGCAATACATCCGCGAGCTGGCCGCCGCATGAGCCGCGGCCTCCGGAAACTGCCGGCGCGCTGCGCGGGCATCCTCATGCCGCTGCTGCTGTCGGTCTTTATGTCGTGCATCGTGGCCGGCATCGCGACGCTCAAGAGCGTGGGACTCAGCGAGGAATGGCCTCGCATGTGGATGGGCGCCTGGGGCGTCTCGTGGCTGGCCGCGTTTCCCTCGTTGCTCGTCCTGCTGCCGGTGGTGCGCCGCATCGTCGCGGCGACTGTGCAGAGCCCGCCGCGCTGACCGTCGCGCAAGGCCGCGAAGGCTCAGCGATCGATCCGCGCGACGAACTCCTCGCTCGTCATCACGTGCGCGGTCGAGAAGGCCAGGATGGTCAGCGTGGCCTGGTGCACCGCCTCGGCCGGCATCGCGCCCTGGCCCATGTCGGGGTAGTCGAAGGTGCCGGTCGCATCCGACAGGAAGGCCACCTTGTAGTTGCGGAACATCGCGTCGCGCGCCGTCGCATGGCAGCAGTTCTCGGTCGTGGTGCCGGTGATCGCCACGGTGTCGATGCCCCACTCGCGCAGGATCAGGTCGAGGTCGGTCGCGAAGAAGCCGCTGTAGCGGTGCTTCTTGACCACGTGCTCGCCCGCGGCCGGCGCGAGCGCCGCGAAGATCTCGCTGCCGGGCGTCTCGTCGACCAGCGCGCTGCGGTCGGCGATCGGGCCGTAGAGGTCGTCGTACAGGCCCATGTCGCAGCCGTCGCGCCGGTGCACGTGCGCGGTGTAGATCACGCGGATGCCGCGCTCGCGGCAGATGGCCAGGGTGCGCGCCAAGGTCGGCACCATGGCCGCGGCCTGGGCCGAGCGCAGCTGGGCGCCCTCGGCGACGAAGTCGTTCTGCATGTCGACGACGATGACGGCGGTGGTCGCCGGATTGATGCGATCGATCTGATAAGGCATATTGGCCCCTCGGTGGGTGAGTCGGATGGTGGCGGGTGCGGCGATCTTGGGTCGCGCCGGCCGTCCGCGCTGGCCCCGGCTTGCCAAGCTTTGTTCTCCACCTGCCATCCATTCCATGAAAACCCTGGTCGAACCCGGCGACAGCTTCGAGAAGTGGCACCAGGTCACGTGCCGCAGCTACTCGGTCACGCAGTGCGCGAATGCGCCGGGCGGCGCTGCGTTCCGCGCCAGGGTGTCGCAGCGCGGGCTGGGCGCGCTCGCGCTCAACGAGATCGAATCGAAGCTGCCCGGCGCGGCGACCATCCGCGTCACGCGCGGCGCCACCGACATCCGGCGCGATCCGCGCGACGACTTCTTCCTCTGGTTCGCGCTCGGCGGCAACACGCGCTTCAGCCAGGACGAGCGGCGCGTGAGCATGCGCCCCGGCGACATGGTGCTGCACGACCAGTCGCGTCCCTTCAGCCTCGAGTTCGGCGAGTGGTCGCATGCGGTCATGGTCGCGATCCCGCGCGCGCTGCTGACCAGCCGCATCGGCGCGGCCGACGAATTCGTGGCCCGGCCGGTCGGTCGCGATGCGAAGCTGGCCGCGCTCGCGGGATCGGTACTGCAGCAGTTGATGGCGCTGCACGACGATGCGCCGCCGGCGCTCGCGCAGGCCGCGATGGACATCTGGTCGAC
>NZ_JBZAYE010000290.1:0-8845 GCF_058244205.1 Variovorax sp. 20P10.2.4 | reverse complement strand
GTAACCCGATCCAGAAGGTGATCGATCGCCAGCTCGGCGAGATGGGCCTGGCCGACGCGCAGCGGCCCGCCTTCAACTTCTTCGGCACGCTGATCTCGATGGTCGAGGCCGGCTTCGGCACCGCCGTGATGCCCACCTTCGCGCTCGCGGCCTGCCGCCGCCACCGCGTGCGGACCGACGTGCTGGTGAAGCCGCGCGTGGGCATGGACTTCTTCCGCGTGACCAAGCGCGGCGCGCACGAGACCGAGGCGCTGCGGGCCTTCAGCGAGACGCTGATGAAGGCGCTGCCGGCGCTCTCGCACTGAGTCAGTCGAGCGCCGCCAGCCGCTTGCCCAGGAACTCCGCGAACGCATAGGCGATCACCGGCAGCTGCCGCCCGCGCAGGTTCGCGAGCACCAGCTCGCCGCGCGGGAAGCCGCGGTCCTCGATCTCGCGCACCACCACCTCGCGGTCGTCGGGCAGGGCGCCGATCGCCATCTGGAACGAGATCGAGCGCCGGTCGTAGACGCAGCCGCGCAGGAACTCGAAGCTGTTGCTCTCCACCATCGCGTCGATGCGTATCGAGCTGCGCGCGAGGAAGCGCTCGATCAGCTGGCGCCCGCCGGTGTCGCGGTTGGGCAGCACCACCGGGTACTCGGCGCAGTCGCGCAGCCGCACGCCGGTGGCCGACCCTGTGGCGATCGCGAGCGGATGGCGCGCATGCATCAGCGCCATCAGCCGCTGCTCGACCGAGGTCAGGCGCTCGATGTCGCTCTCGGGCGCGAGGTTGAACACCAGCGCGAGGTCGGTGCCGAAGCTGCGCAGCGCCTCGGCGGCCTGCACGTGGTCGCCGATGCGCACCTCGAAGGCCACCAGTGGATGGCTCCGGCGGAAGTCGTGGATCGCCGCGGGCAGGAAGCGCGGCGCCAGCGCCTGGCTCGCCACCACCCGCACCGTGCCGCGGCGCAGCCCCTTGAGCTCCTCGATCTCGGAGCGCACGCGTTCGAGGTCGGCCGCGCGGCCGCGCACATAGCGCATGAACAGCTCGCCCGCGGTGGTCAGCCGCATGCCGCGCGGCAGCCGCTCGAAGATCGGCGTGCCGAGCTCCTCCTCGATGTCCTGGATGCGGCGGTTCACGGCCGAGGGCGCGACATGCAGCCGTTCGGCGGCTTGGCGGATCGAGCCCGCGCGGGCGACCTCGTCGGCATAGCGCAGGAAGCGCAGGTGGTTCATGGTGGATCGCTGGTCAAAGGGATGTGGCCGCGACCGGTTGCATGATCCGGGCCATGGCTGCGTTGCCGTTGCGGCAACGCAGGGTCCGCGAAACGGTATGGATTCGGAGCACCTTCTGGCACGGTGACTGCGTGGGGGTCGGGCATGAAACGCCGATCCGATATCCCGCGCACCAAAGACGAACAGCCGGCACGCTTCGGCCCCGCCGCGCACAACGCCTGGACGCTCGACGCGCAGGGCGTGAGCCTGGTGCGCGCACCAAGGCGGCCCGTTCCGGTGCGCATCGATGCGCAGCCGCAGCCGGTGCAGTTCGACCTCGCGCGCAGCGCGCTCGTGGTGGTCGACATGCAGAACGACTTCTGTCACCCGGAGGGCTGGTTCGCGCAGAAGGGCCTGGGCACGAAGGCCGCGCGCAAGCCCATTCCCGTCATCGCGCGCCTGCTGCCCGCCTGGCGCGCGGCCGGCGGCGCGGTGGTGTGGCTCAACTGGGGCATCCGTGCCGACGCGCGCAACCTCAGCCCGACCATCCACTTCAAGGGCAAGCGCAGCGCCGACGGCGTGGGCTATGCCGAGCGCTCGCCGATCGACCACGGCCCCTCGCTGGTGCGCGGCGAGTGGGGCGCGCGCGTGATCGACGAGCTCGAGGTCGCCGCCTCCGACATCACCGTGCACAAGCATCGCCTGAGCGGCTTCTGGGACAACGAGTTCGACAGTCTGCTGCGCCAGCAGGGCATCACCACCTTGCTGTTCGCGGGCATCAACACCGACCGCTGCGTGTTCTCCACGCTGCAGGACGCGGCCTTCCTCGGCTACGACTGCGTGCTGCTGAAGGACGCCTGCAACACGCCGTCGCCGGCCTACGTCACGCGCGGCATCCATTTCATCGTGCAGCAGCTGCACGGCTTCGTCGCCACGGCCGAAGCGCTCATGGCCTCGCTGCCGAAGCGTTCGCGCCGCACCGCATCCACCCCGCCCCACCAGGAGTCCTGACATGTCCCTCTTCCGCCGCCCCATGCCCGCGCTGCTCTCGGCCTGCGCGCTCGCGCTGGCCGCCACCGGCGCCGCCGCCCAGACCTCGGTCAAGATGGTCCTCAACTGGAAGTACGAAGGCGCGCAGGCCTGGTTCTTCACCGCGCAGGACAAGGGCTACTTCAAGGCCGAGGGCCTCGACGTCGAGATCGACCAGGGCGAGGGCTCGGCCGCCTCGATCCCGAAGGTGGCCGCGGGCGCCTACCAGGCCGGCTTCGGCGATGTGAACGCGCTGATCGACCTGGCCTCCAAGCGCCCGGCCGATGCGCCGGTGGCGGTCTACATGCTCTACAACACGCCGCCCTTCACGCTGGTGGTGAAGCAGGACAGCCCGATCCGCGCGCCCAAGGACCTCGAAGGCAAGACCATCGGCGGCCCGGCCAACGACGGCGCGCTCAAGCTGTTCCCGGCCTTCGCGAAGATCGCCAACGTCGACCCCGCCAAGGTCAACATCACCAACATGGCGCCCAACCTGCGCGAGCAGATGTTGAGCCGCGGCCAGATCGACGCCGCCTTCGGCTACGTGACCACCGTGAGCTTCAGTGCCAAGGCCATGGGCCTCGATCCCGCGAAGGACCTGCGCTTCATCCGCTACGGCGACCACGGCATGGACCTCTATTCGAACGCCGTGTTCTTCTCGCGCGCCTTCGTGAAGGACAACCCGAAGGCGGTGCAGGGCTTCGTGAAGGCGCTCAACCGCGCGATCAAGGACGTGATCGCCGATCCCGATGCCGGCGTGGCCGCGGTGATGAAGCGCGAGCCGCTGCTCAAGCGCGAGGTCGAGAAGGAGAAGCTGCTCGCCACCCTGCGCAACGACATGAGCCATCCCGAGATCGCGCGCATCGGCCTGGGCGACATCGACGAGGCGCGCATGCAGCGCGGGATCGAGATCGTGGCCGATGCCAACAAGCTGCCGCGCAAGCCCACGGTGGCCGAGGTCTTCGACCGCGGCTTCCTGCCCGCGCGCGCCGAGCGGCCCTCGAGCCTGGACCGCCAACCCTGAACCCCGCCACAACGACACGAACAGAGAAAGACGAACATGGACCTGCAACTCAAGGACAAGGTGGCGCTCATCACCGGCCCCGCCAAGGGCATGGGACGCGCCGTGACGCTGGCCTTCGCGCGCGAAGGCGCGAAGCTGGTGCTGGCCGGCCGCGACACCGCCGCCATCGAGCCCGTGGCCGCCGAGGCGCGCGCGCTCGGCGTGGCTGCCATCGTGGTGCCCTGCGATCTCACGAAGAGCGCGCAGACCGAGGCGCTGGCCGCGCATGCGCTCGAGGCCTTCGGCCGCATCGACATCCTGGTCAACGTGGCCGGCGGCTCGGGCCCGATCGGCAAGACCGGCTGGGAGACCACGAGCGAGGAGTTCGACGAGATCGTGCAGCTCAACATGACGGGCTGCTTCAACACCATGCACGCGGTGCTGCCCTCGATGATCGAGCGCAAGAGCGGCAAGGTGGTCAACGTCGGCGGCACCTTCGGCATGCGCGGGCGCGCCGGCCGGCTCGCCTACTCGGCCTCGAAGTGGGGGCTGCGCGGCATCACCAAGAGCTTCGCGCTCGAGGCCGGCCCGCACGGCATCAACGTCAACTGCGTCGCGCCGGGCATGGTCGACGGGCCGCGCTTTCGCGAGAAGGTGTGCGCCAACATGGCCGAGAAGCTGGGCATCACGCTCGAGGAGGCGATGACGCGCCACGCGGCCGACTACGCGCTGCGCCGCGTCTCCACCGACGCCGACGTGGCCAACGCCTGCCTGTTCATGGCCAGCGAGGTCTCGCGCCAGATCACCGGCGTCGACCTGCCGGTCGATGGCGGCTGGGCCATGCTCTGAACGCGGGGGAACGAAGCATGAAGGAAGTCGACCTCGTCATCCGCGGCGCCCAGGTGGTGTCGCCGGACCGCATCTTCGAAGCCGCCGTCGCGATCGCCGGCGAGCGCATCGTGGCCGTGGGCCACGACGACACCATGCCGAGCGCGCGCGAGGAGATGCGCGCCGACGGCCTGCACCTGCTGCCGGGCGCCATCGACAGCCACGTGCATTTCCGCGATCCCGGCTATCCGAACAAGGAGACCTGGAAGACCGGCTCGGCGGCCGCGGCGCTCGGCGGCGTGACCACCGTGTTCGAGATGCCCAACACCAACCCGCCGACCGGCACCGTCGAGGCGCTGCGCCTCAAGCAGAAGGCGGCCGAGTCCTCGTACGTGGACTTCGGCATCCATGGCCTGCTCGGCGACGACACCGTCGAGCGGCTCGAGGAACTGCTCGACGCCGGCGTGACCAGCTTCAAGGCCTTCGTCGGCAACACCTTCGGCAACCTGCCCGCGCCCACCGACGGCGCGCTGCTCGAGGGCTTCGAGAAGCTCGCGCCGCTGGGCATCCGCACCGTGGTGCATGCCGAGAACTCCTCGATCCTGTTCCGGCGCCAGAAGAAGATGCAGGCGGCCGGGCGCATCGACGCGATGGCGCACCTGGCGGCGCGGCCCGCGGTGGCCGAGATCGAGGCCATCGGCCGCGTGCTCACCCTGGCCGAATGGACCGGCGCGCGCGTGCACATCGCGCACCACAGCGCGGCCGACTCGCTCTACCTGCTGCGCGCGGCGCGCGCGCGCGGCGTCGACGTGACGGCCGAGACCTGCCCGCAGTACCTGCTGCTCAACACCGACCACATGCGCACGCTCGGCGGCGTGATGCGGCTGAACCCGCCGATCCGCGAGCCGCGCCACAACCAGCCGCTGTGGGACGCGCTGCTCGACGGCACGCTCGACATGATCGCCACCGACCATGCGCCGCACGCGCCCGAGGAGAAGACGCGCGAAAGCATCTGGGACTGCGACTGCGGCTTCCCGGGCGTGGAGACGCAGATGCCGCTGATGCTGACCGAGGTCAACCGCGGCCGCGCCTCGCTGATGGACTACGTGCGCTGGAGTTCGGTCAACCCGGCCAAGGCCTGGGGCCTGTACGGCACCAAGGGCGTGATCGCGCCGGGCGCGCATGCCGACATCGCCTTCGTCGACATGAACCGTGCGGGCGTGCTGTCGCAGAACAAGCTGCAGAGCATCAGCAAGATCTCGCCGTGGAACGGTCGCGCGGTGCGCGGCTATCCGCTGCACACCCTGCTGCGCGGGCGCTTCGTGATGCGCGACGGCCGGCTGGTGGCCGAGGCCGCGGGCTGGGGCCGCTCGGTGAAGGGCGTGCAGCGCATGCCGGTGGCCAAGCCGCGCAACACCGAGCACTACAGCAGCGCGATCCTTGAGACGCCGCCGGGCGTGCCCGTGAATGCGGTGCCGGTCGGCGAGATCGACTGGAACGCGGCATGAGCGCAGATCGCATCCAGGAGGTGCGCGTCTGGCGCATCGCGTGCAGCGGGCCCGGCGACCTGCGCGGCGCGCGGGCCTTGATCGAGGCGGGCGAGCTCGTGCCGTCCGAGATCGTCGCGGTGATGGGCAAGACCGAGGGCAACGGCTGCGTCAACGACTTCACGCGCGAGTACGCCTCCGCGGCCTGGTGCCAGCTGCTCGCGGGCGCGCTCGGCTGCACGCCCGAAGCCGTGCACCGCCAGGTGGCGCTCGTGATGTCGGGCGGCACCGAGGGCGTGCTCTCGCCGCACTTCACCGTGTTCGCGCGGCGCTGGCGCGACGAGGCAGCGCCGGCGCATGGCGAGAAGCGGCTGGTGGTCGGCGTGGCGCACACGCGCGACTTCCTGCCCGAGGAGATGGGCCGTGCCGCGCAGATCGACGCCACCGCCGAGGCCGTGGCCGCGGCGATGCGCGACGCGGGCATCGACGGCACGCACGACGTGCACTTCGTGCAGGTCAAGTGCCCGCTGCTGACCTCGGCCAAGGTGGCGGCCGCGCTCGCGCGCGGTGCCGCGCCGGTCACGCACGACAGCTACGAGTCGATGGGCTACTCGCGCGGCGCCTCGGCGCTCGGCGTGGCGGTGGCGCTCGGCGAGGTGGCGCGCGCCGATATCGGCGACGCCAGCGTGATGGCCGACTGGAGCGCCTACTCGGCGCGCGCCTCGGCCTCGGCCGGCATCGAGCTCGAGGGCAACGTGGTCATCGTGCTCGGCGAGGCGCGCGCCAGCGCCTCGGCGCTGCGCATCGCCCACGGCGTGATGCGCGACGCGATCGACGGCCACAGCGTGCGCGCGCTGCTGCGCGATGCCTTCGGCCTCGATGCCGAGCGCGATGCGCAGGCCGTCTCGCGCCGGCTCGTGAACCTGCTCGCCAAGGCCGAGGCCAGCCCCGACGGCCGCGTGCGTGGCGAGCGCCACACCATGCTCAACGACTCCGACATCCATGCCACGCGCCATGCGCGCGCGGTGGTCGGCGGCGTGCTGGCCTCGCTGGCCGGCCACACCGCGCTCTATGTCTCGGGCGGCGCGGAGCACCAGGGGCCCGCGGGCGGCGGTCCGGTGGCCGCGATCGTGCGCGTCGAGGACGCGCACGCGTCCTCTCCTTCTTCCTGAAAGCGACCATGGAACGAGCCTTCATCCAACTGTCGGACGTGATGCTGCGCTACGGCGGCGGCACCATCGCGCTGGACCACACCACGCTGGGCATCGACAAGGGCGACTTCGTCGCGCTGGTCGGCCCCAGCGGCTGCGGCAAGTCGACCATCCTCAAGCTGGTGGCCGGGCTGCTGCGGCCCAGCGCCGGCGCCGTGATCGCGGGCGGGCGCGAGGTGGGCGCCGTGGGCGTGCGCACGCCCGCCGGCAGCCATGCCTCGGCCGCGCCGCGACTGCGCATCGGCCTCGCGTTCCAGAACCCGACCATGCTGCCCTGGCTCACGATCCGCGAGAACGTGATGATCCCGCTGAAGATCGTCGAGCCGTTTCGCCAGGACTACCGGCGCAAGAAGCGCGGCGAATACGCCGAGCGCGCCGACGCGCTGCTGGCCCAGGTCGGCTTGAAGGGTTTCGGCGACAAGCGGCCCTGGCAGCTCTCGGGCGGCATGCTGCAGCGCGCCTCGCTGTGCCGCGCGCTGGTGCACGAGCCCGAGCTGCTGCTGCTCGACGAGCCCTTCGGCGCGCTCGACCAGTTCACGCGCGAGGAGCTGTGGGACATCATGCAATCGCTGTGGATCGCGCGCCGGCCCACGGTGCTGCTGGTGACGCACGACCTGCGCGAGTCGGCCTACCTGGCCAACCGCATCTGCGTGATGAGCGCGCGGCCGGGCCGCATCCTCGAGACGCGCGAGGTCGGCTTCGCGCGGCCGCGCACGCTGGAGAGCAGCTATGCGCCCGAGTTCGCGGCGCTGGTGCAGCAGCTGCGCATGCGCATCGCGCAGGCGCGCCGCGGTGGCGACGCGGTGCCCGAAGGTGCAGCGGCCGAGCCGCTGGTCGCGGAGGTGGCGGCATGAACGCGATCTCCCCCGTGCTGCGCCAGCGCCTGCTGTCGACCGGCGCGCTGCTCGGTTTCTTCGTGCTGTGGGAGCTGGCCTGCCTGGCCGGCGGCATCTCCGACCTGGTGCTGCCGCGGCCGAGCCAGATCGCCCATGTGCTGCTCGAGAAGATGCCGCTGCTGTGGCCGCACACCGTGCAGACGCTCTACACCACGCTCGCGGGCTTCGTGCTGGGCGTGGCCGCTGGCGTGCTGATCGGCGTGGCCATCGGCTCCTCGAAGCTGGCCTACGACGTGACCTATCCGCTGCTGGTGGGCTTCTCGAGCATTCCGAAGGTGGCGGTGGTGCCGCTGTTCGTGGTGTGGTTCGGGGCCGGCACCGTGCCCGCGATCCTGACCTCGATGGTGATCAGCATCTTCCCGGTGGTGGTCAACGTGGCCACCGGCCTCGCGAGCACCGAGCCCGAGCTCGAGGACGTGCTGCGCGTGCTCGGCGCGCGCAAGCGCGACATCCTCTGGAACGTGGGCCTGCCGCGCACGCTGCCCTACCTGTTCGCCTCGCTCAAGATCGCGATCACGCTGGCCTTCGTGGGCACTGTGCTCAGCGAGACCGTGGCGGCCAACAAGGGCATCGGCACCGTGATGATGATCGCCAGCGGCAACTTCGACGTGCCGATGGTGTTCGCGGGCCTGTTCCTGCTCGCGGCGATGGGCGTGCTGCTGTATGCGGTGTCGGCCCTCGTCGAGCGGCGCATGACGGGCTGGGCCCAGCGCAAGACCGACATGGCCATGGCCTGAACCAGGGACGACCTCCAATGACTTCCACACGCATCCTCATCACCGCGGGCGACCTGCGCTTCGTGGCCCAGACCCATCCCGACGCGCCGCTCACCGTGGCCGCGTTCTCGAAGCTCTTGCCCTACCGGCAGAAGCTGATCCACGTGCGCTGGAGCGGCGAGGGCTGCTGGGTGCCGCTGGGCGACTTCCAGCTCGGCGTGGGCTTCGAGAACCACACCAGCCATCCCTCGGTGGGCGACATCCTGTTCTACCCCGGCGGCTACAGCGAGACCGAGATCATCCTGGCCTACGGCGCCTGCAGCTTCTCGAGCCGCATGGGCCAGCTCGCGGGCAACCACTTCCTGAGCATCGTCGAGGGGCGCGAGCAGTTGCGCGAACTCGGCCGGCGGGTGCTGTGGGAGGGCGCGCAAGACGTGCGCTTCGAGGCCGCCTGAACTTCACGCAAGACCAAGGAGTTCCCATG
>NZ_JBZAYE010000029.1:0-27753 GCF_058244205.1 Variovorax sp. 20P10.2.4 | reverse complement strand
CGCGCCGCGAGCACCGGTTCCTCGTCGCCCGAGATCATCAGGCGCGACACCAGCGGATGCCGGGCGCCGAACAGGCGCAGGCCCTCGAGCCCGTCCTCGCCGCCCAGGCGGTAGTCGATCAGCACGATGTCGGGCGCGCATTGCGCGGCGCGTTCCACGCCCTGCGCCAGCGACAGCGCCGTCTGCACCTCGAAGTCGGGACGGGCGTGCGTCAGCGCATGCGCAAAGCCGATGCCGAAGAGCGGGTGATCGTCGACGAGCAGGAGTTTCATGGTGCCGTGATCCTCGGGGCGGGATCCGCCCGCGCCCTCTCCTCGTGGGCCGCATTGTCCATGCCGGCAGCCTACAGGCGCGCGGCGCAAGGGCCAACAGCACCTTCGGGCAGGTGCCCGAAGGTGCTATGGGCGAGGGCCGGTCCCGTCCCTACGATCCGCCCCTCTTTACGAGCGAGGACTGCGAGATGACGAAGACGAGCGGCTATGGACGATGGATCGTGTGCGCGGGGGCCCTGGCCCTGCTGGCGGCCTGCGGGGGCGGAGGCTCGGGTGGCGGCGCGTTGCCGCCCCTCGGCATCGTGCCGCCCCCACCCGCACCGATCGTCGTGCGCCACACGCTCGAGGTCGGCATCACCGGCGCGGGCCGTGTCGCATCGCAACCCGCTGGCATCGACTGCACCGACCGCTGCCACGCCGAATTCGATACCGGCACCGAGGTGCTCCTCAGCGCCTCCCCGGCCGCGGGCCAGGTTCTCGGCGGCTGGAGCGGCGCCTGCAGCGGCAACGCCAGCACCTGCCGCGTGCGCATGGACGCCGCACGCAGCGTCAGCGCCGCCTTCGTCGCCGCGCCGCCCACCGTGGGCTGGAGCGATGCGATCGCGCTCTCGGCCGCCGGCGCCAGCCTGCCCAAGGTCGCGATCGATGCGCAGGGCCGCGCGCTGGTCGTGTGGCGCCAGATCGAGGGCAACTCACAGGCGGACCGCCTCTGGGGCAGCCGCTATCAGCCCGGCAGCGGCTGGACCGCGCCGCAGCGCCTGGAGGCCAACGCGGGATCGGTGCGCGACATCCGCGTCGCCATCGACAAGCCCAGCGGCCGCGCCGTCGTGCTGTGGACCCAGCTGAGCTCCGCGACCGGCCACGACCTGTGGGCACTGCCGGTCGATCCCGCCGCCGGCTGGGGCAGCCCCGCGCTGCTGGAGACCGGCAGCGGCACCGTCGGCAACGCGAGCATCGGCATCGACGCCCATGGCAACGCCGTGGCGGTCTGGTCGCAGATCGGTCCGGCCACGCGCTTCAGCATCTACGCCAACCGATTCACGCAGGCCGGTGGCTGGGGCACGGCTGCGTTGATCGAGATCGACGAGACCGTGGGTGTCGTGAACGGCGACCCCGCGGTGGTGGTGGCGGGCTCGGGCGAATCGCTGGCTGTCTGGAAGCGTTCGACCGGCAGCAGCGCCTCGCTATGGACCAACCGCGCCAATGCGGGCGGCACCTGGGGCACGGCGGCCGAGCTCGTGCCGGATGCGGGCACCGCGCAGTCGATCGGTGCGCATGACCTCGCGATCGACGCGGGCGGCAACGCGCTGCTGGCCTGGGGCCAGGCCGACCTGCCCGGCGGCGGCAATCAATGGGAGAGCGCGGTGTGGTTCAAGCGCTTCTCGGCGGGTGCCTGGCAAGGCGGCACCGCGCGCGTGGGTGCGCCATTCACGTCGACGCAGGCCTTGCTGAGCACGCCCGTGCTGCGCATGAACGCGACCGGTGCGTCGGTGCTGAGCTGGGGGCGGCTCGACAACGCGCTCATGGCTTCGACGGCTGCGCCGGGTGCTGCGTTCGGTGCGGGGAGCGTGGTGCGGGCCGCGGCTTCGCGGGCGTTGAGCAGCCTGCCTGCGTTGGGGATCGACGATGCGAGCAATGCTTTCGTTGCTTGGGCGCAGGCGAATGACCTGGGGACGTCGGACCTCTACGCGGCGCGGCATGCATTGGGTGGGGGCTGGGGGGCGCCGGTGCTGCAGGAGAGCACGGATGAGGCGGCGGCTGCGCCGGATCTGGGGATGAACGAACTGGGGAATGCGGTGCTGGCCTGGCAGCAGTTCGAGGCGGGGAGCGGGACGCGGGTGATGGTTCGGGGGTATGGGTCGGGGAGGTAGGGTCTACGTCCCGCTTCGATCCTTCGCCAGGAGCGCCCGCGTCCGGGTGAATTCTCGACAGCGGGCGAGGCCGGGCCAGACCACCAGCGAGGCTTTCTTGTGGGCCCCGAAGCCGGGCGCCAGCGCCAGCACTTCGGCGTGCAGACCCGGATAGGGGCCGGGACCCGGGCGGAGCAAGGCATCGAGTCGGCCGGCGAGAAGATCGGCCACGTCGTCGGTCGCCACCGCGCGCACGTAGTCGGGCGGTCGCTTCGTGCCGGCGAGGCGGGCCAGCAGGCGCTCGGGCTCGTCGCTCAGGGCCGGCGAGATGCCGAGGCGAAGCGGCTTCGTCTTCAGGGCCTTCGCGACCGTGTCGCTGGCCTCGGACAGGCGTTTGAAGGCCTCTCCCACTTCCGGCAACAAGGCCTCGCCCTGCGCGGTGAGGATCAGGCTGCGATGCAGGCGCTGGAACAGCGGCACACCGAGCGCCTGTTCCAGGTGCTTCACCTGCTGGCTGACGGCACCGGGCGTGACGGAGAGCTCCATCGCGGCGGACTTGAAACTCAGGTGGCGGCCGGCAGCCTCGAAGGCGCGCAATCCGTTCAGAGGGGGCAGGCGATGACTCATGGGTGCGGATCTGGACTTGAAGGTGAGGACTTCGGAATAGAAAAACTCTTCCAGGCGACCAGAAACAATCGGTTGAGCAGCGCCCGGGCGCGATCAAGAATGCAAGCACCGATTGCGCGATCAGGAAGACCATCATGCCGCAGCGCCATGCCTATGCCGAACCTGCTCCTCGGCCCACCTTGCTCTGGAGATGTGTCCTATGGCCGAGATCATCCATCCTTTCTACGAGACACATCGCGATGCCATGGAAACCGCCATGCGTCATCGTCTCGACCTTGCCGAAACGATGCTGCGCGAGCAAGCGCATCTGTCCGAGATGGATGAAATTCGACAGCAGGTGTTGAGCGAATTCCAGATCGTGCTCACCCAGATGCCCTACGTCGGAGGCACGGCAAGTCGCATGAGCGATTTCTTCATGCGCCTCATGGGCTTCGTGGCCATCAGCCGCGTGCTTCGGCGGCGCGGCGTGCCGCTGGCCATGATCGGCGAGATTGAGCGAGAAACCTACAAGATGCAACTGCTCGCCGAGCCCGAAGCGGAGCGCCTCGCGTCAGGGCGTCAATTCATGTCGCAGGAAAATCGGGCCTGCTGCGCGAGCAGGCCTTGAAGAGCGCCACGGAAAGCCATCGGCAGGAATTTCCGGACGATTTCGTCTACGACTTCGTCGAGCCTGGCCCTGGTGACAGCTTCGAGTTCGGCATCGACTACAAGGCTTGCGGCTTCTGCAAATTCGCGGCTCGGCATGGAGATCAGGAAATCCTGCCGAACATCTGCGGACTCGATTTCGACGCCTATGCAACGCGAAGCATCCGTCTGGAAAGGACGCAAACGCTGGCTGGCGGCGCGGACCACTGCAATTTTCGGTTTGCGCGGCTTTCGTCGGACCAGGACGACTGCGAATAGTGCTTCGGGTCATCCGCGTCGCGTTGGCATGCCGAGCGCCGCAGGAAGGCGTCAATGCTGGCGGAGAGTGTGACTACTCGGCGGAGATCCTCAAGTAGTGTCGTCAGGCCTCATAACATGAGGGCTCATCGATGCTTCGCACGAAAATCACCGTCTCACGAACTATCTCTGTGGTTCACCCAGTCGCATTTGTTCTGATGGGTACACGGATGGGTAGGGCCACATCAGCGAACAGTCAGTCATCGCACGCCAGGAGCGAGACGCACGAAGCATCTCTATGGCATCTTCCGCGTTGCAACACCTTCCAGACCTTCGCGAGCAAGCGTCCTGCTTCGCTGCAAGTTGACGTCAAACAACGCGACGTGCGACGGCGAACTGTCCAAGATATACCCCTTCGCTACTTCATTTCCGGCCTTGAGAAACTGTACGCAAACCGTCTTCGACTTCTCACAGCCAAGCCGAAAATCGGCCAACTCTTGTTCCGCAGTGGATTTCCCCACCGATTCGGCAATTACTGCCGGAATCGCTACGACTACAACCACAAGAAACAACGCGAACGGAAAGAAGACAAGGGCAAGCAGAGACTTCAGCACGTACCCCGCTACCTTCCCCCATGCTGTTTGAAGCCAGATCCATTGCTTGGTCTGCAGACGGTCCAAGCCCAAGGGGGAAAGCAACAACCACACATAGATTCCCAGCGGAATCGACGCGAGCAACACCCACAGGAAGTTTTGGAAGATTGCCGCCAACGACTGGATACCGAAGGTAACGAGGCCGTTGTAACCACCGCTCAGTATCCAATCAGCCGCCTTCGGAAACAAGTCCGCGTCGACTGCCCACTGCCGCAGGTAGGTTCGATGAATCTGGCCTCCGAGCAAATGAAGGCAAACGGCGCCAGCGGCAGCCAACGCGGCCAAGACCGAAAGCACAGCCTGAAGGCTGAGGCGCGGCCGGGGAGACGGGGCATTGAGGAATTCAGTCATACAGAGAATTTAGCTCGCCTTCACGCTCCTCCGTCTAAGTTTGAGGAAATCAGTTTCAGCCAGCCGTTGATTTACCAACCGAACTTCGACGCATCAGTCTAATAGGATGCTATGGCGGCCAAGCATTCGCATTTTTCGAGGAGTTGAACACAATGTTTACGCTCAGGATCACGGGGTTGGATTCACCTAGCCCTATCGAACTGGAGCCCTTCGAGGGCGAATTCTGGGATGTTGAGCCGTTGAATCACGCTCAGCTCACCCGCTACGTGGAATTCACGAAAGCAGGCGAACATGCTTTTGAAGTGAAGGTGACAAACGCAGCGAGGATTTTGCCTGACAAGACTCGCGAAGGCCCCCTCACCGCGCGAATGACCGTTACCTCCAACGCGAAAAGCCTGCTTTTCGGGCTGGTCGATGGTGGCTGGATTCCTTTTCCATATGCAAGCGGCGACACTGTCTTTGTCGACAACAACGTCATCATCAGAATTGAAAAGCTACGAAAGGAGAATTTCGCATCCTCCCCCGGCCAAGCCAGCCAACACATTGAGCCGCACGATGGCCTCGAACTTGCCGGACGAACAGTGAGTCCGCTCCCGTTTGTACTTGAAGGCTCTCAGCGCCGGCTGCAAAGCCACTCCGAACTTCAAGGAAGCCTGGCGCGAGCGACAAAGGTGCTGCGCCGCGTACTACCCGAGGCTCGCGTTCATAACCCCGAAGGAGTCCAGCTCGAAGGACTCAAACGGCTGCTCGGGGATCTCACTCGCTATCAACAAAAAGCGAATCCGTTTCTCCAAAGCGTCTGCCATTCGGTAGCACAGCCAGCCGGCCTCAAGCAACGCATCCAAGTGGAGGCGAAGATTCTGAACTCCGCTCGCGCACATGGCATCAAGGCGAATTCGCTTGTGGTACTTGCGGTCCTTAGCTGCCTGTACGATCACGCGCCGGGCATTCCAGCGAGTGCCGCACATCGACCCGGCCGTGCTGTTCTAAAGCCGAAGCTAGTTTATCGAGAGGACATGGCATACGCCGCGCTCCTTGATCTACTGTTCTTGGAGCTACTCACTGGCATGCAGGCTCTCGGGGCTAGCAAAAAGCCCGTTTTCTACACGCATGATTTGGGTCTAGCTGCATTTTGGGCAGCGCTTGAGCCCAGGGGCTTTCATTTCAACGACCAACGGTTTCCCACCGGAAACATCCGACTAACACCTGCCCTCTGCCCCGCCCTGACCGAAGATGAGTGCGACCAACTACTGCTGCGACTTGACGAGCACGATCTACTGGCGGCTTAGCACCTCCGACTCACCTTAGATATCGTGGCACTTTGATTTTTCATCTGAGGACGCACACGCAAAGCTTCTTGTCAACGGCTAAGTCCCTCCGCCGTCGTCATCTGATCCTCGCGGTGAGTCATACAAAAACAAGACGGCCTCTGCATGCACACGGGAGAGTGCCAACTATCTAGAACGGTATGTCATCGTCGAAAGCGTCGAAGACGTTCTTCGGGGATACTCCGCCCTTCGGAAGCGGCAGGTTCGTGACGATGAACAGGTTCAGAATGTCGTCGCGGTCCATGAACATGACCTGCGACCGCTTAACAGCATCCAGCTTGTTGCCGAGCCAATTCCTAGCCTGCTTCGTTATCTCACCGCCAGCGATGATAAAGGCGTGATCAACAAGCGCGCGCCGATTTACCTCAGGGTCGAATACTTCGTGCCCAAGCATCATCGTCACCTGATTCAGAATCTCAGCAATGTTGCTTGAACCTTCCTTGCTCATGCCCGCCGAATCAAGCTTGCCCTTCTTCGCCTGAATGCCGAAGTAAAGAACGTTAAGTGTCGGCAGCGTGTACTTCATCCACACATCCTTGCCGTACTCCAATGCCTTGTCCTTGTGGCCTACAGCAGTGACCCGATGAAATCCGAGCTGGCGGAAAAGCGGTAGCAGCACTTCCTCGATCAGGTTGTCCTCAGAACACTTGTCGAGATATGCTGTGAGCTGGTTTCTACGTTCGACCTCCGCGGGCGTGAGGGGCCGATGCGGGTTCGCCATCTGCGCGACTGTGTTCGTAGCAATGTGGCGGAGTTGCCCAAGGCCATGATCGTCGTAGAACGCCTCCCACCCTTCACGCGCAAGCACAACATTCAGCGCCGAAAGTGCCTTGATGCGAACCGGATCGCCCTCCTGTGCGTCACCCTTGTCGAGCACGGCGCGGATGATGCGGATGAAGGCCTCGGGCGGGACGGAAGGGCCAGTATGCGGCTGCGCGAGCACCTCCTCCAGCCTGCCCGCAACCCAAGCCCAACGAGTCGATCCATCGTGCGCGTAGTCGAGATCACAATCCTCGAAGAACTCGGTGATGTAGCTGCTCGATCGGTATCGAAAATGATCCGCGTTGCCACAAATCATCTCGGCGAGCTCTCTGAGGTTTCTGTTCTTCCACTTCATACTGCAGTTCTACTTCGGCGGCGCACTCACTCAGGCCACTGCTCAGATAACTCAAATACATCCCGAAGGCTTCGTCCCCCGATGGATTGAATGCGATGGTTCACTACCTCGGCGTGCGGCATCAGCAGAAACGCTTCGGGCACAGCACGGTGCGCCCAAGGATTCAAATATAGTTTCTGCTCTCTTCGAGCTACTGTATAGGGAGAGAAATTATCAAACAGCCACGCCCCACTGGATTGCCGACCTCGCGGCCCAGATGGCCCACGCCAGGCTCCGTTCGGAGCCCGCTCCAGTCGGGGCTCAGTCTTTTCTCCGCCTACTGCGAAAACGAGCTGCTCCTGACCAAAGAGTGCCTGAACCTCGTCAATCGGATCGAGGTGGAACGTATCCACGTTCACGGCGACTACGAGTGGTAAGTCGAGTTCGCCATATCGTCGTGCTTTGAACATCACCGCATCCCGTATGGGCGTCCATCCGTCGATCCAGCCAGCCCCAAAACTGCGCGCCCCGATAAGCCGTCGGGCCCGCCCCCTCGCTTCAGGCTTTACCGGTATCGGCCGAACGCTAACCCGCCAACCTTCATGCTGCCAGACCAACTCGGGAAGAGCCTCGTAGCCTTGGGCTGCCTCTTCAAGCAACGCATCAGCATCGAGCGAATTTAGCCAGCGAACAACCTCGCGCGCCAAACGTCGCCCGCTAGGCTGTGTTGTGGGATCACCCTCTGACTCAATGGAAACCATGAAGTCCGGATGATTCGCTGAATCCAGCATCTGAAGCGCCACGGCCTTACGGGCCTCGGCCGCAATATCGCGTCCAGTGTCGTCGGATGCGCAAACAGCTTCCAAGTACATGGATTGGCCGTTGGGGCAGGTAACGAGAAAGTCGGGGCGATTTGGCCTTCCATTGGGCAACACAGGATGCGGCGAGAGTTGAAATCCTAGCCGCCTCAGATACTCATGCAGGAAAAGCTCAAACGTTGCGGACGCAAAGTGCCGGGCGTCCCCTGAACTCAGTCGACCGATCAATTCGCCACGCTCCGCGGCCGGGTACTCCGCCAAACAGACTTTGACAAGTTGCCTTACGAGTTCAACTGCGGGCCATGCGCATCTATCCAGAAACGCAAATTCGGTCTCTGTGGCGCGCTTCGGCGCATGGTCGGTACGTTCCGCCTGAGTAAATGGCATATAGATGATCCAGTGCGCTATGACCCAATCCACCCACCAACACGCCAACGCGCCCCACTCAGCATAACCGGCGCTGCTAGGGAAGCAGCGCCTTTCTCCATGCAACGCCCGTTATTCGTCAGCCTGATCGATCGGCCGACTTCAACGCAGAAATTGCCATTTCTTGCCAGACAGTTGTAGCCTAGATTCATAAGAGCCATCGTGATCGAGATTGCCAATACTACAAAATCACTTGGGCCTCGCTCTCGCAAAGGGTGACATTGCGCATATGCAACGCATGAATTCGACGGATACTCTCATGCCGTCTCGCACCAAGTCACGCGCGCGACTACCTCTGTACACCTCTCAGAAACCTCGTGAAACTTGCTGGATCGAATCCGGTTTCACCAAGGGGGATATAGATGGGTAAGGCAAAAGACACGGGCGCGCTGGAGGTGTCTCGGATCACCCAGAAGTTCGGAGAATGCGTTCACTAGATATGACTGGACCGGGCCTGAGCCAGGTCGAGTTTGGCGAGCACTGCGGCGTCTATAAGACCTACCTGAGCCGAATTGAGAACGGGCAGGCCAATCCCACGCTGAACGCTGTAGAGGTGATCGCGAACGCGCTGGGCCTTACGGTGTTCGAGATGTTCGACAAGAACCGTGGCGACGCCCGGCCGCCGGCAACGCCAGCAACTGGCAAACCCTCGAAGTAGGCGCCTAGAAGGCATCACGGCCGCTGCTTCCGGAGGGCATCCGCAACACCATCGGCATTTTGAACCGACGACAGATGTAGGTCGATAGCAGACTTGAATAACGCCATCGGCTACCCCCTTGCACCGTCGTGTCGCTCTCGCTTCCAACGGTAATCCCGCCTTCTTGCGTGGCGCGAGTGGCCGGTCGCGGCGAACTCCCCAAACCGGCGCCAACTCGGAGAGTATTTCGCCAATCGCTCGAGGAGCTGTTCATACGCTCTCAAGAAATAGCTGTGGGGCACGACCACCAGCGGCGAAGCAGGGCTTAGCGAGTACGTAGGACGCCATGCTACAAATTCTCACGAAAATTATTCGCTGTAAGCGAAATCACTTCGCCATAATTCGCTCCGAAGGCTAACAGAGACCACTGTCGAAACTTAGGGATGCAACAAGCATCCTGTGGAGCTGAAAGGCTCTGACTCTTGCGAGCAGCAGTGCCCCTGGGGACTACTCCCCCAGCACGCGCAGCGCGCGGGCATTCACGGGACGACCCCGTGAATGCCGTCGGAAATGGGTGGGGGGTTAGCCGCCGTTTTGCTCTGTCAGTTGCGGACGACAGCCACGGTCATCACATGGTGTGTTGATTGTTTGGTGCAGCTGGGAGACCGTCATGTATGACGATCAGGAGCCTTCAAAACGGCGGCGGCCGAAGTGGACTAGGTTGAAGCGCTTGGTGACGCAGCCAATCACGATCCGGGTTGCTTTCGCAATCATGCGATTCGTGTGGTGGCTAATCCACCGAGACGATGACTAAGAACACGTCGGCACCCCTCTTTTTCGAGGTCAAAGATGCTGAACCGAGCGCTAAGGCTATTGCGCACTTATCACCAGATGACCCAGGTCGAACTCTCGAAGCGCCTGGGCATCTCGAACACTTACTTGAGTGAACTCGAGTCCGGTGGCAAACAGCCTCAGCTCGATCTGTTGGAGCGATACGGCCAAATCTTCAAGATGCCCGTCTCCTCGATACTTCTGTTCTCCGAGGCGATGGAGAAATCACCGCGCGCGACCGACAGACTGCGCGTGTCCGCGGCGGACAAAATCTTGCGCCTGCTGGAGTGGCTGGAGGTGAAAGAGGACCTCGACAATGGCAAGAAGTAGCTACCCCCTTGCCAGTTCACCGCTCTTCCGCATGCTTGGAAAGAATCAGCTTGAGCGTGCTCTCTGCATTTCGTGGGAAGCTGGAGCGCGGCTGCTAAACCCTCGGTACTACCGCGTGTGGGTGAAGGTTACAAACGGGAAGCCACGAGAAATTCAACAGCCGCTGTATGAACTCGAGCGGCTGCACAAGCGACTGGCTTCTTTGCTCACCCGGATCACGCTGCCTAACTACGTTTATTCACAACGCGGACGGTCTCACGTCGACAACGCAGATCAGCACCGAGGGGCTGTACCGCTGGTGAAGACCGACGTCAATAAGTTCTATCCGAGTGTGTCTAGGGCCATGGTCGCCCGCATGTTCCGCGAAAAATTCCAATGCGCATCCGACATCTCAGCCCGCCTCGCGGACCTGTGCTGCTTCCACCAAACGCATCTACCGACCGGCAGCGCGCTGAGCGGTTACGTTGCATTCTTCGCCGCACAGCCATTGTTCGATCAGTTGGCAGTGCTCTGTGAGAAGCACAACTGCAAGATGACCCTGTACGTCGATGACCTCACCGCGTCGGGCGCGAACGCCGGTAGGGTTTTGCTCGCCGAGCTGAGAGCACATATTAGGTACTTTGGCCTCAGCACACGCAGTAGTAAGTCCATGTCCTTCCGCCCGGACCAACCGAAGTCGGTGACTGGGGCAATCATCATCGGCGAGCGGATCGTCTTGCCGAACAAACAGCATCTGAGGCTTTGGCAGGCCAAGCGCTCGCTGGCCTCCGTCTCAGCCAAAGAACGCGAAGCCACCGCACGGACACTCGCTGGACGCGTACACCAAGCCCAACAAATCGCGGACCGAGAATTCCCTGCAGCTAAGGGGTAAGCATCGGCCCCGCACCACTCCACCTCCCCCTCCGCTCCACCGTCTCCGATGGCTAGACGCGGCTACTCGTCCACTGCAAACGGCAACAACTGCTACGCGTAGTCCAGCCGGCTCGCGCGCCTCGGGTGGCCCGTGGATGTCAGCTCACTAAGGCGCGCTCAGTTGGGCGCGGAAGGCACCAGCCTTCGGTACCGCTCTTCCCTCCCCTTCAGGAGGTAGCCGTGATGAACGACGGGCAAGCCCCACGCGGCCCAGATCGTCGGGCGCTCGTGGCGGGCCACCTGCTCTTCGATCGCGGCGAGATTCCGGTCGAAGGCTTCCTGGCTCACCTTCGCCGGCAGCGTGCGATAGTCCGTCGCGCGCACCGGGTAGAGGTTCAGAATCACGAAGTCGCGCAGCTCGGCCACGAGCTGGACACGCGCCTCGCGGGGCCGGCTTGCTCCCGAGTCGCGTTGCTGGAGTTCAGGCTGATGGTCAGCAACGGACGACGGCCGCCTTGCCGAGCACGTAGCGCCACCGGTCGTCATTCTCGGAGTGGTAGCGGTAGAACACACCGGCGCCCTCCCCGCTCAGCCCTTGGCGCGCAGCTGGCGCGTGCGCTCCTGGGTCATCGTGGTCTTGCAGCCCACGACCTCCAACGCGAGCGCTGAGCCCCCGGCTATCCCTCCAAATCAGCGCAGCTTAGCGCCGTATATACGAATTAGTGTTTGAGCAAATAAAGCATAACGCCGAGAGTCGGCGAGGTGCACACCCTGACTCCGAGATTCGGAAGATGCGTGCGCGAGCTACGGCTGGAGGCAGGGCTCAGTCACGTCGAGTTCGGGGAGCGCTGCGGCTTCTATCAGACCTACCTCAGCCGAATTGAGAACGGGCAGCTACGCAGCGCAGACAACCGACCTTGCGAAGCAAGTCGAAAGAATTGTGCTGATAGTCCCAAGCTTGCAGAACTGATGATCGACTACGAGGTCGGCGTCCCCGCACAATCAAAGTACCAAAGCTCGACAGCGACTACTTCGACGAGGAATCAACCTAGTCCAACAGGCCTCATCATGTCTCACCAAGTCACGCTGCCGACGGATGGGTAAGGGAATGGGAGATACCCCGCACTGGCCGAGAGGCCATGCGGGAAATCGCAAGGTGGCGGAGAGTGTGAGATTCGAACTCACGGACGCTTTCACGTCGGCAGTTTTCAAGACTGCTGGTTTAAACCACTCACCCAACTCTCCGGAGCCGGCGATTCTATGCCGAGCCCGGCCCGTGCTCAGTCCTCGGGCAGGAACAGGGTCTGCAGGTCGCTGAGGAAATCGAGCCCGCGCTCGGTGGGCCACACGCGGCTCAGGTCGCGTTCGACGAGGCCCTTGCGCTCGGCCTCCTCCAGACCGCGCTGGATCGCGGTGAAGGCCAGGCCGGTGCGCTCCCCGAACTGCATCAGCGTGAAGCCGGCCTTCAGGCGCATGGCGTTCAGCATGAATTCGAACGGCAGGTCGGCCAGCGCGACCTCGTCGCTCTGCGCGACGGCGGTGCCGGCACGGGCGTTGTCCATGTACAGGCGCGGCTCGCGAAAGCGCACCTGGCGCACGATGCGATGGGCGAAGCTGAGCTTGCTGTGGGCGCCGGCACCGATGCCGAGGTAGTCGCCGAACTGCCAGTAGTTGAGGTTGTGCGCGCAGGTGTGGCCGGGCCGCGCATAGGCCGAGACCTCGTAGCGCGACATGCCGATGGCGCCGGTGCGCTCGGTGATGCGGTCGAGCATGGCGTAGGCGATGTCGTCCTCGGGCAGCTGCGGCGGGAACTTGGCGAACCAGGTGTTCGGCTCGATGGTGAGGTGGTAGACCGACAGGTGCGGCGGCGCGAGCGCGAGCGCCTGCGTGAGGTCGGCGTCGAGCTGCTCGAGCGACTGGCCCGGCAGCGCGTACATGAGGTCGAGGTTGAAGGTGTCGAACGAAGCGGCTGCCTCCTCGGCGGCGGCGATCGCCTGGGCGCGGTCGTGCACGCGGCCCAGCGCCTTCAGGTGCTCGTCGTTGAAGCTCTGCACGCCCAGCGACAGCCGGGTGACGCCGGCCGCGCGGTAGGCGCGGAAGCGGTCGCGCTCGAAGGTGCCGGGGTTGGCCTCGAGGGTGATCTCGCAGTCGGGCGTGAGCTTCAAGCGCGCGCGCACGTCGCCCAGCAGGCGGTCGATGGCCTGGGGCGAGAACAGGCTCGGGGTGCCGCCGCCGATGAAGATGGCCTGGACGCCACGGCCCCAGATCAACGGCAGCGCGGCGTCGAGGTCGGCAATGAGCGCGTCGATGTACGCGGACTCGGGCATGCCGTCGGCCTCGGTGGGGCTCGTGGCGCGCCACTCGTGGGAATTGAAGTCGCAGTACGGGCACTTGCGCAGGCACCACGGCAGGTGGATGTACAGCGCGAGCGGCGGCAGTGCCGTCAGCTGCAGCGGGCCGGGGCGCATCCAGTGCAGCACGTCGTTGGCATGCGGCGCGCCGACCGGCGCCGCGGGCTGGATGGGAACGACGGACGAGGGAGCGCTCACAGCCATCGCTCGCGCATCAGCGCCAGCATGGCGCGCGCGGCCTGGCCGCGGTGGCTGTGGGCGTTCTTCACCTCGGGCGAGAGCTGGGCGAAGGTCTTGCCGAAGGCGGGCAGGTACATCACGGGGTCGAAGCCGAAGCCGTTGTCGCCGACCGGCGCCGGCGCGATCTCGCCGGCCACGCGGCCCACCGCGATCAGCGGCTCGGGGTCGTCGTGCCTGCGCAGCGCGACCAGTGTGCTGACGAGCGCGGCGCGGCGATTGGCCTGTCCGGCCAGTTGCTCGAGCAGCGCCTTCACGTTGTTGGCATCGCCCTTGGGGTAGCCGAACTGGGTGGCGTAGTAGGCGGTGTCGACGCCCGGCAGGCCGCCGAAGGCATCGACGCACAGGCCGGCGTCGTCGGCGATGGCGGGCAGGCCGGTGGCGGCGCTGGCGTGGCGCGCCTTGGTCAGCGCGTTCTCGACGAAGGTGCGGAACGGCTCATCGGCCTCGCTCACGCCGAGCTCCGACTGCCGCACGAGCGTGACGTCGAGTTCGGCGAAGAGTTGCTGCAGTTCGGCCAGTTTGCCGGCGTTGTTGGAAGCCAGGACGAGTTTCATACGTGGAAAGGAATAACGACGGCGGCCTTCTGCGGGCCGCGGTTCATGGCTGCTACTTCGACTGCAGGGCCTGCTGCTGCAGGACGACGAGTTCGCCGATGCCCTTCTCGGCCAGGCCCAGCAGCAGGTTCATCTCCTCGCGCGTGAAGGCCACGCCCTCGGCGGTGCCCTGCACTTCGACGAAATGGCCGGCGCCGGTCATGACGACGTTCATGTCGGTGTCGCAGGCGGAGTCCTCGGTGTACTCGAGGTCGAGCAGCGGCGTGCCGCCGACGATGCCCACCGAGATGGCGGCGACATGGCCCTTGATCGGCGAAGCGGCCAGCGTGCCGGCGGCGATCAGCTTGCTGACGGCATCCTGCGCGGCGACGAAGGCACCGGTGATGGCGGCGGTGCGGGTGCCGCCGTCGGCCTGCAGCACGTCGCAGTCGAGGTGGATGGTGCGTTCGCCGAGCGCGGCGAGGTCAAACACGGCGCGCATCGATCGGCCGATGAGGCGCTGGATCTCCTGCGTGCGGCCGGTCTGCTTGCCCTTGGCGGCCTCGCGGCTGCTGCGGGTGTGGGTGGCGCGCGGCAGCATGCCGTATTCGGCCGTGACCCAGCCTTCGCCGCTGCCCTTCTTGTGCGGGGGCACCTTCTCCTCGACCGAGGCGGTGCACAGCACGCGGGTCTGGCCGAACTCGATCAGCACCGAGCCCTCGGCGTGGATGGTGAAGCCGCGCGTGATGCGCACGGGGCGCAACTGGTCGGCGGCGCGGCCGCCGCTACGGGTGAAAGCTGTCATGGTCTGATGAAGAAAAAAGAAGGGAAAAACACGGGCGCGCCCTCGAACGGGAAGGCGCGGAACGATTCAGGTCTTGCGGGCCGCCGAACGCCGGATGGCTTCGTTGATCTCGGCGATGGAACGCTCGATGGCGTCCTCGTCGAGGTCCTCGATCTCGTCGTCGGCGAGCATGCCGGCCTGGATGGTCGAGGCGAACACGCCGTCGCTGATGCTGTCGGTGGAGATGCCGGGCTCCTCGCCGGGCGCATCGGGCATTTCCCACTCGAGCGCGATCAGCGTCACGTTGTCGCTGTGCGAGCCGCCCTTGCGCAGCGCCATCTCGGCGAGGTCGGGCGCGGCATCGGACACGGGCTTGCCGGACGACAGGGTGTGCACGATGAGCGCATCGTCGAGCACGCCCCAGACGCCGTCGGAGCACAGCATGATGCGGTCGCCGCGCTGCAGCGCGAGCGGGGCCGACACGTCGAACAGCGGCGTGGTGGGCGAGCCGAGGCAGGTGAGCAGCAGGTTGCGGTTGGCGGGCGAGGACTCGGACACGCCGCGGTGGCGCGGGCGCTCGGCATGCGAATGGTCGAGCGTGCGCACCAGCAGGCGGCCGTCGCGCACGACGTACAGGCGCGAGTCGCCGCAATGCATCCAGGTGGCCATGCCGGCCTGCAGCACGGCCGCGACCACGGTGGTGCGCGGCGTGTCGAGCATCGCCTTGCTGCTGGCGTAACGCATGATCTGCTGGTGCGCGGCCATCGCCGATTCGGCGAGGAAGGCCTTGGGGTCCTTCACCATCGGACGCGCCTCGCGCTGGTAGAGCGCGGCCACGGTCTGCAGCGCGATCTGCGCGGCCACCTCGCCCTCGGGATGGCCGCCCATGCCGTCGGCCAGCACGAACAGGCCCGATTCGCGCGTGTAGCAGTAGCCCATGCGGTCTTCGTTCTTGAGACGGCCGCCCTTGCGGCTGACCTGGAAGACGGAGAACTTCATGGCCGCGCCTCCAGGCGGGCAAGGATCGAGGCGGCGATGCGCTGCGTCGTCATGCCGGACGGGTCGTCGGTGCCGCCGCGCGGGGCGCGCTCTTCTTGTCGAAGGAGCGGATGTTGTCGATCGAGAGGCGGACCTTCTCGCCCACCGTGAGCTTGGTGTAGCGGCGCTCGCCCTCGCGGCTGAGCTCCTTCTGCAGCGCGAACACGGACTGCGGGCGCGAGAGCGGATCGAGCGACATGCACCACTCGACCACCTCGATGAGGTTGTCGGAATAGACGCCGCGCAGGCGCGACAGCGAGAGGCTCAGGCGGTCCTTCTCGATGCGGCGCGGCGCGTCGTTGGGCGGGTAGCCCTGCATGCAGGCGTAGATGCAGGCGCCGATCGCGTAGATGTCGGTCCAGGGGCCCATCGAGGAATCGCGGCGGTACATCTCGGGCGCGGCGAAGCCGGGCGTGTACATCGGGCGGATGAAGATGCCTTCCTTGCTGAGCACTTCGCGCGCGGCGCCGAAATCGATCAGCACGGCCCGGTCGTCGTCGGTGACGAAGATGTTGGCGGGCTTGATGTCGAGGTGCAGCATCTTGTACTGGTGCACGATGCGCAGGCCGCGCAGGATCTCGTCGAACAGCGAACGGATGGTCGATTCGCGGAACACCTTCTGCCGCTTGAGGTCGCGCGCGGTGACCACGAAGTCCTGCAGGGTCGCGCCCTCCAGGTAGTTCATGACCATGTAGACGGTCTCGTTCTCGCGGAAGAAGTTGAGCACGCTGACCACCGAGGCATGCGAGATCTGCGCGAGCGAGCGGCCTTCCTCGAAGAAACTCTTGAGGCCCAGGCGGTACAGCGAGAGCTTCTCGGCCGGCACCTGCGGGGCGAGTTCGCCGGGGCCACGGGTGGCGAGCGAAGAAGGGAGATACTCCTTGACCGCGACCTGCTGGCCGCTGGGGTCGATGGCCAGGTACACCACCCCGAAACCGCCCGCCGACAACCTGCGAACGATGCGGTAGCCACCGATGATCGTATCGGGCGGCAGAGGTGACGGCTTGACCTTTGACATAATCCGGGAGTTTCGCCCGAAGGCGATGGTGCGGCAAGCGAACGCCGTGCCGGTGCCTCGGTGAATGCAAGCAGAACCACAGAGAGGCGCAATGCCAGTTTACAGCATGACCGGCTATGCCAGCGGCCAGAACGGCCCCTCGGGCAGCCATGCCGAAACCGACGCGCGGCCCTTGGCCGCGGGCCGGCTCGGGGTCGAAATCCGCTCGGTCAACAGCCGCTTTCTCGACCTCACCTTCAAGCTCCCCGAAGAGCTGCGCCAGCACGAGACCGCCCTGCGCGAACTGCTGACCGGCCGCCTCAAGCGCGGCAAGGTCGAACTGCGCGCGGCCATCGAAACCAATGCACAGGGAGGCGTGGCGGAGCCCTCCGTCAAGCTGTTGCAGCGGCTCAACGGCGTGCAGGACGGCATCAAGGCCTGGCTGCCCGGCGCGCGCGAGCTCAGCGTGGCCGACGTGCTGCGGCTGGCCGGCAGCGACAGCGCGCCGCGCGGCGACTGGGGCGCCGACCTGCTCGAGGTGACCGGCAAGGCGCTCGAGGCGCTGGTGTCGGCCCGCCAGCGCGAAGGCGCGCGGCTGGCCAAGATGCTCGAGGCGCACCTGGGACAGCTGCGCGAACTGGTCGCGCAGGCCGGACCGCTGGTGCCGCAGCTGGTCGAACAGCAGCGCACCCGTTTTCTCGAGCGCTGGCAGGAGGCCATGGGCCTGGGCGCCAACGGTGGCGGCACGCTGCCCGAAGCGGCGCAGGACCGCGCACTGACCGAGGCGACCGCGTTCGCGATCCGCATCGACGTGGCCGAGGAGCTGACGCGGCTGAACTCGCACCTCGACGAGATCGAGCGGCTGCTCAAGAAGGGCGGCGAGATCGGCAAGCGGCTCGACTTCCTGATCCAGGAGCTGCATCGCGAGGCCAACACGCTGGGCTCCAAGTCGGCGGCGCTTGAACTCACGCGCATCGGCGTGGACATGAAGGTGCTGATCGAGCAGATGCGCGAGCAGGTCCAGAACATCGAGTGAGCGAGCGAGTGAAGGAAAGCATGGACTATCCCGGCAACATCTTCGTGGTTGCGGCACCGAGCGGGGCCGGCAAGTCGAGCCTCGTGAAGGCCCTGATGGAGCTCGACTCGGCGGTGCAGCCCTCCGTGTCGCACACGACGCGCTCGCCGCGCGGGCAGGAAAAGCACGGCCGCGAATACTTCTTCGCCTCGACCTCGGAATTCGATGCCATGGTGGCTTCGGACGCCTTCGTCGAATGGGCCCACGTGCACGGGCAGCGCTACGGCACCTCCAAGAAGGCGATCGAGGAACGGATCGCCCAGGGCGCCGACGTGATCCTCGAGATCGACTTCCAGGGGGCCCTGCAGATCCGCAAGGCCTTCGCGAACGCGGTGATGATCTTCATCCTGCCGCCGAGCTGGGAAGAGCTGCGCTCGCGGCTGGAACGCCGGGGCGAGGACAGCGCCGCGGTCATCGAACTGCGGCTGCAGAACGCCGCCGAAGAGATGGCCCAGGCCGGGAAATTCGATTTCGTTATAATCAACGAGTTATTTGAGCGCGCACTGTTCGATCTCAAGGCGATCGTCCACGCTCAGCGGCTCCGGTATTCCGCGCAGCGACGCGCGCGTGCCGACACTTTCGCCGCCTTGAACATCCCCTGATTCCACGCTCACCGACCGAAAGATTCCATCATGGCCCGCATCACTGTCGAAGACTGCCTGCAGCAGATCCCCAACCGCTTCCAGCTCGTGCTCGCCGCGACCTACCGCGCGCGCATGCTGAGCCAGGGCCATGCCCCGAAGATCGAAAGCAAGAACAAGCCGGCCGTGACCGCGCTGCGCGAGATCGCCGAAGGCAAGATCGGCCTGGAAATGCTCAAGAAGGTTCCCGGCTGATCGCTGACGCAGGCTTGCAACGGAAAAGCACCGCGACGCGGTGCTTTTTTTACGCCTGATCACGTCCACACAGCGGTCACGCTAAAGTGATAGCCATGAGCGCGGTCGCAAAATCTCAGTCCCATGCCCCTGCGGGCACGCCGAAGCCGAGCCCGGCGGCGCTGAATGCGGCCGCCGCCAGCTTCGCGGCCCTGACGGCGCGGCTCGACTACCTGAGCCCCGAAGACACCGAACTGGTCCGTCGCGCCTACCGTTTTGCCGACGAGGCCCACCTGGGCCAGCTGCGCAACAGCGGCGAGCCCTACATCACCCACCCGATCGCCGTGGCGGCGCAATGCGCCGAATGGAAGCTCGACGCGCAGGCCCTGATGGCCGCCCTGCTGCACGACGCCATCGAGGACTGCGGCGTCACCAAGCCCGAGCTGATCGAGCGCTTCGGCGCGCCGGTGGCCGAACTGGTCGACGGCCTCACCAAGCTCGACAAGCTGCAGTTCAACACGCGCGAAGAGAACCAGGCCGAGTCCTTCCGCAAGATGCTGCTGGCGATGGCGCGCGACGTGCGCGTCATCCTGGTCAAGCTGGCCGACCGCACGCACAACATGCGCACGCTGGCCGATGCGCCGCGCGAGAAATGGGCCCGCATCTCGCGCGAAACGCTCGACATCTACGCGCCCATCGCGCACCGGCTCGGCCTCAACCAGACGTACCGCGAGTTACAGGAACTGTCGTTCCGGCACCTCAAACCATGGCGCTATGCCACGCTGGCCAAGGCCGTGGCCAAGGCGCGCGGCCGCCGGCGCGACCTGATCCAGAAGGTGCAGCGCGAGGTCGAGACCGCCTTCGCCGCCGCCCACATGACGCTGCGGATCGCGGGGCGCGAGAAGACGCTCTATTCGATCTACCGCAAGATGGAGGAAAAGCACCTGAGCTTCGCCCAGGTGACCGACATCTACGGCTTCCGGCTGATCGTGCCGAACGTGATCGCCTGCTACACCGGCCTGGGCATCCTGCACCAGATGTACAAGCCGCTGCCGGGCAAGTTCAAGGACCACATCGCGATCGCCAAGCTCAACGGCTACCAGTCGCTGCACACCACGCTGGTGGGCCCGGCGGGCGTCAGCGTCGAATTCCAGCTGCGCACCGACGCCATGCACGTGGTGGCCGAATCGGGCGTGGCGGCGCACTGGCTCTACAAGGCCGCGGACCCGAGCACGGCCAGCAACGACCGCCTGGGCACCAAGTGGCTGCAGTCGCTGCTCGACATCCAGGACGAAACGCGCGATGCCGCGGAGTTCTGGGACCACGTCAAGGTCGACCTGTTCCCCGACGCGGTCTACGTCTTCACGCCCAAGAGCCAGATCATGGCGCTGCCGCGCGGCGCGACCGTGGTCGACTTCGCCTACGCGATCCACAGCAACATCGGCGACCACACCTCGGCCGCGCGCATCAACGGCGACCAGGTGCCGCTGCGCACCGAGCTCAAGAACGGCGACGTGGTCGAGGTGATCACCGCGCCGGTGTCCACGCCCAATCCGGCCTGGCTCGGATTCGTGCGGACCGGCCGTGCGCGCTCGAAGATCCGCCACTACCTCAAGACCCTGGCCCACGCCGAATCCGAAGGCCTGGGCGAGAAGCTGCTGGCGCAGGCCCTGCGCGCCGAAGGCCTGAGCAAGCTGCCCGAGGACGATGCGGAGCACCAGCCGCTGTGGGAAAAGCTGCTGCGCTTCACCGGCAACCGCACGCGCGCCGAACTGCTGACCGACATCGGCCTGGGCAAGCGCATCGCGAGCATCGTGGCCAAGCGGCTGATGGCGCTCATGGCCGAGCTTGGCGAACGTCCCGACGCGCTGCTGCTGAGCCGCGAGCGCTTCATCTCGCACGAAACCATCTCGCAGGGCGCGGTCACGCTCGACGGCAGCGAGAACTCCTCGGTGCGCTTCGCGCTGTGCTGCCGCCCGATCCCGGGCGACCCGATCGTGGGCTACCTCGGCCACGGCGAAGGCCTAGTGGTGCACACCGAGGCCTGCGGCGTGGGCCAGCGCCTGCGCCACAAGGACAGCGAACGCTTCTTCGCGGTCGAGTGGGCCGACGAACCGACGCGCGCCTTCGAAACCGGCGTGATCATCACCGTGCGCAACGACAAGGGCGTGCTGGCGCGCGTGGCCGCGACGCTGGCCGATGCCGAAGCCGACATCACCCACGTCGAGATGGCCGACGAGACGCCGCAGGATTCGACCGATCTGCGCTTCGTGATCGCGGTACGCGACCGCTCGCATCTGGACGCGGTGCTGCGCTCGGTGCGCCGGACCACCTCGGTGCTGTCCGCGGCGCGCACCGTTCCCGCGTCCTGAGTCCGCGCCGCGCCTGCGGCGCAGCCTCTAAGCAGCGCCCGGCCCCGGCGCCGGATAGACGACCGACAGCAGCTCGACCTCGTGCGTGCCGCCCGGCGTGACGAGCTTGACCACGTCGCCCTCGCGCGCCTTCAGCAGCGCCCGCGCGATCGGCGAGATCCAGCTGACCTGCGACTGCGCGCTGTCGGCCTCGTCGATGCCGAGGATCGTCACGCTGCGCTCGTCGCCGTTCTCGTCCGCATAGCGCACCGTGGCGCCGAAGAAGACCTGGTCGCTGCCGTGATGCACCGAGGGATCGGTGACCTCGGCGATCTCGAGGCGCTTGGTGAGGAAGCGGATGCGGCGGTCGATCTCGCGCAGCCGCTTCTTGCCGTAGAGGTAGTCGCCGTTCTCCGAGCGATCGCCGTTCTTGGCGGCCCAGTGCACGGCCTCGACCACCTTGGGCCGCTCCTCGTCCATCAGCTGCAGCAGCTCGGTGCGCAGCCGCGCATAGCCGGCGGGGGTGATGTAGTTCTTGCCGCCCGCGGGCAGCGGCGGCATGGCGCCGTCGGCGCCATCGTCGTCCGCGTCGGAATCCGTTTCCTTGGTGAATGCCTTGTTCAAGCGACGCCTCCGGAGATCGAAAGAGAAGCGTGGCGTCCGCCGCGCGGACGAGCCTCGTACCAAAAAGAAAAGGGTCAACTCGTTTCCGAGTTGACCCTTGAAGAGTGGTGCGGCTGGCAGGAATTGAACCCACGACCCCTTGGTTCGTAGCCAAGTACTCTATCCAACTGAGCTACAGCCGCACAGCTTGCTATCATAGCATGTATTTTTGAGGCCTTTTCGATCCGTCGAAACAAATCTCAAAAATACGGGTGGTAGGCCGTGATGGGCTTGAACCATCGACCAACGGATTATGAGTCCGCTGCTCTAACCAACTGAGCTAACGGCCCACGTGGGCTCGATTCTATTCGCGCCGAAAAGGCGCCTTGCTACTTGCGGTGGCTCAGCGCGTTGCTGACCAGCTTGGAAGTGATGTCGACGATCTGGATCATGCGCTCGTAGGGCATGCGCGTCGGGCCGATCACGCCGAGCGTGCCCACGACCTGGCCGTCGACCTCGTAGTTGGCGCTGACGATGGACAGTTCCTCGACCGGCACCACCTGGCTCTCGCCGCCGATGAAGATGCGCACGCCCTCGGCCTTGCTCGACACGTCGAGCAGCCGCATCAGCTGCGCCTTCTGCTCGAAGAGCTCGAAGGCGCGGCGCAACTGCCCCATGTCGCTCGAGAAGTCGCTGACCGCGAGCAGGTTGCGCTCGCCCGAGATCACGACGTCGTCCTCCTGCGATTCGCTCAGCACGTCAGAACTGACCTTCACGGCCGCCTGCATCAGCGCCGCGATCTCGCCGCGCAGCGTGTCGACCTCGGACTGCAGCCGGTCGCGCACCTGCTCGATCGTCAGGCCCGCATAGTGGGCATTGATGTAGTTCGCGGCCTCGACCAGCTGCGACTGCGAATAGTCGGCCTCCGGAAAGATCACGCGGTTCTGCACGTCGCCTTCGGGCGAGACGATGATCACCAGCAGCCGGCGGTCCGACAGGCGCAGGAACTCGATCTGCTTGAACACCGACGAACGCCGTGGCGCCATCACCACGCCGACGAACTGCGAGAGGTTCGACAGCAGGTGCGCCGCGTTGGCGATCACGCGCTGCGGCTGGTCGGGCGCGAGGCTCGGCGCGGCCAGGTGCTCGCGCTGCGCGGTGAGCATGGTGTCGACGAAAAGCCTGTAGCCGCGCGCCGTGGGCACGCGGCCGGCCGAGGTGTGCGGACTGGCGATCAGCCCGAGCGACTCGAGGTCCGACATCACGTTGCGGATGGTCGCGGGCGAGAGGTCCAGGCCCGAGGAACGCGAGAGCGTTCGCGAGCCGACAGGCTGGCCTTCGGCGATGTAGCGCTCGACGAGCGTCTTGAGCAGCAACTTGGCGCGGTCGTCCAGCATTGCAAGATTTTAGTGTTGTAATTTGTAGCCATGACCTCTCCCTTTCGTCACGTCGCGCTGATCGGCAAATACCAGGCTTCCGGAGCCCGGTGCGGCGAGCGCGACAGCGTGATGGAAGGCATCGCGAGTTTTCTCGAATCCCAGGGCTGCAAGGTCTACGTCGAACAGCCGCGCGGCGACGACGAACCGGCCCAGGCCCTGCCCACCGGCGACCGCTACGAAGCCCTCACGGTCGAGCAGATCGGCCAGCAGTGCGACCTCGGCCTGGTGGTCGGCGGCGACGGCACCATGCTCGGCATCGGCCGGCAGCTCGCGGCCTTCGGCATCCCGCTGATCGGCATCAACCGGGGCCGGCTCGGCTTCATCACCGATATCCCGCTCGACAACTTCCAGGCCACGCTGATCCCGATGCTGGCCGGCGAATACGAGGAAGACCACCGCAGCCTGATGCACGCGCAGGTGATGCGCGACGGCGCCGTGGTGTTCGATGCGCTCGCGATGAACGACGTGGTGGTCAACCGCGGCGCGACCTCGGGCATGGTCGAGCTGCGGGTCTCGGTGGGCAAGCATTTCGTGGCCAACCAGCGCGCCGACGGCCTGATCATCGCGTCGCCCACGGGTTCGACGGCCTATGCGCTGTCGGCCGGCGGGCCGCTGCTGCATCCGGCGGTGCCGGGCTGGGTGCTGGTGCCGATCGCGCCGCACACGCTGTCGAACCGCCCGGTGCTGCTGCCCGATGCCGACGAGATCGTGATCGAGCTCGTGGGCGGGCGCGATGCCAGCGCGAATTTCGACATGCAATCGCTGGCCTCGCTCGCGATCGGCGACCGCGTGGTGGTGCGCCGCTCCGATTTCAGGGTGCGCTTCCTGCATCCGCGCGGCTGGAGCTATTTCGACACCCTGCGCAAGAAACTGCATTGGAACGAAGGAGGTTCCTGAGATGGCGCTCAGACGCATCGCACTGCGCGATTTCGTGATCGTGCGATCCCTGGAGATCGACCTGTCCGACGGCTTCACGGTGCTGACCGGCGAAACCGGTGCGGGCAAATCCATCCTGATCGACGCGCTGCAGCTCGCGCTCGGCAACCGCGCCGATGCGGGCGCGGTGCGCGAAGGCGCCGAGCGGCTCGACGTGAGCGCGGAGTTCGACAACGACCCGGCCTTCGTGGCCTGGCTCGACGAAGGCGGCTTCGAGGCGGGCGATGCCCTGCTTTTGCGCCGCACCGTCGACCTGCAGGGCCGCAGCCGCGGCTGGATCAACGGCAGCCCCGCCACCGCGACGCAGCTGCGCGACATCGGCGACCGGCTGCTCGACATCCATGGCCAGCACGCCTGGCAGAGCCTCACGCGGCCCGACGCGGTGCGCGGCCTGCTCGATGCCTACGCCGGCGTGCGCACCGATGCGCTCGACGCCGCCTGGCAGGGCTGGCGCCAAGCGCTGTCCGCGCTCGAGCGTGCGCGCGGCACGCAGGATTCGCTGCAGCGCGAGCGCGAACGGCTGCAGTGGCAGATCTCGGAGGTCGCGAAGCTCGCGCCCGGCGCCGACGAATGGGAAGAACTGTCGGGAAGCCACACGCGCATCTCGAACGCGCAGGCGCTGATCGACGCCGCCCAGGGCGCCAGCCACGCGCTCGAGGACGAGGACAACGGCGCGCTGGCCGCGCTCTCGCGCGCGGTCACGCTGCTGCAGAACTGCGAACACATCGAGCCCGAGTTCCGCGCGCTCGGCGAGGTGCTGTCCTCGAGCATCGCGCAGGCCGCCGATGCCGCGCACTCGCTGCACGGCTACCTGCGCGACGCCGACACCGACCCGCAGCGGCTGGCCGAACTCGACGAACGCATGAGCCTGTGGATGTCGCTGGCGCGCCGCTACAAGCGCCCACCGGCCGAACTGCCGGCGCTGCTGGCCGGCTGGCAGGCCGAGCTGCAGTCCCTCGACGCGCAGAGCGACCTCGAAGGCCTGGAACGCGCCGAGCAGACGGCGCAGCAGGCTTACCTGAAGGAAGCCCGCGCGCTCGGCAAGCTGCGCAAGCAGGCCGCGCCCAAGCTGGCCCAGGCGGTCACGCAGGCGATGCAGGGCCTGGGCATGCAGGGCGGCCGCTTCGAGGTCGATCTGCAGCCACTGGCCCAGCCGGGCAAGGCCGGTCTCGAGGAGATCGCTTTCCTGGTCGCCGGCCACACCGGCAGCACGCCGCGGCCGATCGGCAAGGTGGCCTCGGGCGGCGAACTCTCGCGCATCGCGCTCGCGATCGCGGTCACCACCAGCCAGCTCGGCGCCGCCCAGACGCTGATCTTCGACGAGGTCGATTCGGGCGTCGGCGGCGCGGTCGCCGAGACCGTGGGCCGGCTCATGAAGCAGCTGGGCCGCGACCGCCAGGTGCTCGCGGTCACCCACCTGCCCCAGGTGGCGGCCTGCGCCGACCACCACCTCGTGGTCGCCAAGCGGCAGACCGCGGGAACCACCGGCAAGGACGGTCCGCGCACCGAGAGCGGCGTATCGCTCCTCGACGACGACAGCCGCGCGAACGAGATCGCGCGCATGCTGGGCGGCGAGAAGGTCTCGCAGACCTCGCTCGCCCACGCCCGCGAGATGCTGGGCCACAAGACGCCGGCGGCCACCTCATGAAGGCGGCGCGCCACGACCACGGGGCTGCGCGATGAGCCTCGACCTGGTGCTCATCACCGGCATGTCGGGCTCCGGCAAATCGGTCGCGCTGCATGCGCTCGAGGACGCGGGCTACTACTGCGTCGACAACCTGCCGCCCGAGCTGCTCACGCCCTTCATCGCGCTGCAGCACGCGCAGAACGCGCAGCGCGTGGCAATCGCGATGGACGTGCGCAGCGGCGTCTCGCTGCCGATCGTTCCGCAGCAGCTCGAGGCGCTGCGCAACGACGGCGTGTCGCTGCGCTCGCTGTTCCTCGACGCGACCACCGACGCGCTGCTGCGCCGCTATTCGGAAACCCGGCGCCGCCATCCGCTGTCGAGCCAGGAAGGCCGCACCGACGTGCCCGACCAGCAGCGCGTGCTGGTGCAGGCCATCGAGCTCGAGCGCGAGCTGCTGGCCGACCTGCGCGAAGGCGCCGACGTGATCGACACCAGCCTGATCCGGCCGGCGCAGTTGCAGAGCTACGTCAAGTCGCTGATCTCGGCGCCGCAGAGCCGCCTGACGCTGGTCTTCGAGTCCTTCGCGTTCAAGCGCGGCGTGCCGCTCGATGCCGATTTCGTGTTCGACGTGCGCATGCTGCCCAACCCGCACTACGTGCCCACGCTGCGGCCGCTGACCGGCCGCGACGCACCGGTGGCCGACTGGCTGCGCGAGCACGACGACGTGGCACGCATGTACGAGGACATCGAGCAGTTCCTCACGCGCTGGCTCGATGCGCTCGCACGCGACCACCGCAGCTACGTGACGGTGGCGATCGGCTGCACCGGCGGACAGCACCGCTCGGTGTTCCTGGTCGAGCAGCTGGCGCGCAGCTTCGGCGCGCGCTGGGGTGCGCTCAAGCGGCACCGCGAACTCGACGCGAGCTGAAGAAAAAAAGGGCGAGGGGCCGAGGGCCTCAGCCCCCGGTGTTCTCGAGCAGCTTGCGCACCGGCGCGGGCAGCCCCAGGCCCAGCCATTCCGAGGCCTCGACCCAGCGCGCCGCAGCGCCCTGCGGCGTTCCGCCATCGATGCGCACCGGATGCAGGTGCAGGTCCTTGTGGGTCAGCACGTGCACGAAGGGCGCGAGGTCCTCGCAGCGATCGCGTTCGGCCGCGGGCAGCGCGGCCAGCAGTTCGTCGCGCGAATCGAACACCGGCAGGCAATGCAGGCCGGCCCAGATGCCCTTGGCGGGCCGCTTCTCGAGCCATACGCGCCCGCTCGCATCGCGCGCCAGCAGCACCCACAGCGACTGCGCCGTGCGCCGCAGCTTGCGCGTCTTGACCGGATAGCGCTCGGGCGAACCTTCGCGCCGCGCCACGCAGCTGTCGTTGACCGGGCACAGCATGCAGCTCGGCTTGCGCGGCAGGCAGACGGTGGCGCCGAGGTCCATCTGGCCCTGCGTGTAGCTCGCGATCGCCTCGCGGTCGTCGGCGGGCGGCAGCAGCCGTGTCGCATGCTCCCAGAGCAGGCGCTCGCTGGCCGAGGAGGACAGGTCCTCGCCGAAGCCCAGCACGCGCGTCAGTACGCGCTTCACGTTGCCGTCGAGGATGGCGACGCGCTCGCCGAAGCAGAAGGCCGCGACGGCCGCGGCGGTGGAACGGCCGATGCCCGGCAAGGTCGCCAGTTCGGCGGCCGTCTGCGGGAAGCTGCCGCCGAAGCGCGCCATCACCTCCTGCGCGCAGCGGTGCATGTTGCGCGCGCGGCTGTAGTAGCCGAGGCCGCTCCAGAGCCCGAAGACCTCGTCCTCGGTGCCTTCGGCCAGCGCCCGCACGTCTGGAAAGCGCTCGAGGAAGCGCGCGAAATAGCCGAGCACGGTCGTGACCTGCGTCTGCTGCAGCATCACCTCGGACAGCCACACGCGGTAGGGATCGCGCGTGTTCTGCCACGGCAGCTCGCTGCGGCCATGGCTGCGCTGCCAGGCGACCACGCGCTCGGCGAAGTGCACCGGGAGTTTCAAGGCGGCGGACGCGG
>NZ_JBZAYE010000289.1:0-8884 GCF_058244205.1 Variovorax sp. 20P10.2.4 | reverse complement strand
GCCACCAGCCGCGCCTCCTCGTCCTCGGAGAACTGCTGGATGTCGACGCCGAGCGCGCGGCTGATCTTGAGCAGCACCGCCACCGTCAGCGGCCGCTGGTTCTGTTCGAGCTGGTTGAGGTAGCTGGGCGACAGCTCCAGCGCATTGGCCAGCGCCACCTGCGACAGGCCGCGCTCCGCGCGCAGGCTGCGCAGGCGCACGCCCATGAATGTCTTCTTCATCGTTTCGCCTTCGCTGCGAATGCGGGGAAATTCGCAAAATTTGCAAATTGGAGGATTGGGGTTCGCAAGAATTTGCCTTTTCAGCCCTTCTGCAAACCGCATTCTCTGCGTAGATTGCGAAGCATGACAACACCCGCTGGAACGACCGAACTGCGCGAACTGGTGCTGCCGGTGCATGCCAACCACCGCGGCACGCTGTTCGCCGGGCAGGGCCTGCAACTGATGACCAAGGCCGCCTTCCTGGCCGCGCGCGGCCTGGCGCAGCGCGAGGTGGTGATGGCCGGCGTGACCGGCGTCGACTTCCTCGCGCCGGTGCCGGTGGGCCACCAGCTGCTGCTGCGCGGCTGGGTCAGCCGCATCGGCCGCAGCTCGATGACCGTGTGCGTGACCGGCCTGGCCGACGTGCCGGGCGCGCCGGCCGAAGAAGTCCTCAAGGGCGTGTTCGAGATGGTGGCGGTCGACGCCGCCGGTCGTCCCGCCGCCATCGATCGCGCCTACCTCAACGAAGAAACCGCATGAACCCCATGACCGAAACCACCGCACCCGCGGGCTTCCGCCCCAAGAAATCCGTTGCCCTCTCGGGCGTGACCGCGGGCAACACCGCGCTGTGCACCGTGGGCCGCACCGGCAACGACCTGCACTACCGCGGCTACGACATCCTCGACATCGCCGAGGTCTGCGAGTTCGAGGAGATCGCGCACCTGCTGGTGCACGGCAAGCTGCCCACGCGCGCCGAGCTCAAGGCCTACAAGGCGCGGCTCAAGGCGCTGCGTGGCCTGCCCGCGAGCGTGAAGGAAGCGCTCGAGAGCCTGCCGGCCGGCGCCCACCCGATGGACGTGATGCGCACCGGCGTGTCGGCGCTGGGCTGCGTGCTGCCCGAGAAGGACGACCACAACCTGCCGGGCGCGCGCGACATCGCCGACCGCCTGATGGCCTCGCTCGGCTCGATGCTGCTGTACTGGTACCACTGGAGCACGCAGGGCAAGCGCATCGACGTGGAGACCGACGACGACTCGATCGGCGGCCACTTCCTGCACCTGCTGCATGGCCGGAAGCCCTCCGAGGCCTGGGTGCGCGCGATGCACACCTCGCTCAATCTCTACGCCGAGCACGAGTTCAACGCCAGCACCTTCACCGCGCGCGTGATCGCGGGCACCGGCAGCGACATGCACTCGGCCATCGCCGGCGCGATCGGCGCGCTGCGCGGCCCCAAGCACGGCGGCGCCAACGAGGTCGCGTTCGAGATCCAGAAGCGCTACGACAGCCCGGCCGAGGCCGAGGCCGACATCCGCCGCCGCGTGGAGGCCAGGGAAGTCGTGATCGGCTTCGGCCACCCGGTCTACACCGTGAGCGACCCGCGCAACGTGGTGATCAAGGGCGTGGCCCGGCGGCTGTCGGAGGAGGCCGGCTCGACCAAGATGTACGACATCGCCGAGCGGCTCGAGTCGGTGATGTGGGAGGTCAAGAAGATGTTCCCCAACCTCGACTGGTTCAGCGCCGTGAGCTACCACATGATGGGCGTGCCCACCGCCATGTTCACGCCGTTGTTCGTGATCGCGCGCACCAGCGGCTGGGCCGCGCACGTCATCGAGCAGCGCGTGGACAACAAGATCATCCGCCCGAGCGCGAACTACACCGGTCCCGAGGACCTGGCGTTCGTGCCGATCGAGGCGCGCGCCTGAGGCCGGAGGCAGCGGCGCGGTGAAGTCCTTCCAGGTCGATGTCGCTCGGAGCACACTCCGCGGTGCCGCCCCGCGGGGCGGCGCGCTCCCACATCGAACGACAACACTGGAGACAAGACCATGACGCTGAATCGCCGCGCCTTCTCGGCCGCCGCCCTGGCGGGCCTGACCCTGCCCGCCGCCACCCTCCGTGCCCAGGAGGCCTTCCCGAACAAACCTTTGCGCATCGTCTGCCCCTTCGCACCGGGCGGCGGCTCCGACTTCATCGCGCGCGTGGCGGCCAACGTGCTGACCCAGCAGCTGGGCCAGTCGGTGGTGGTGGACAACCGGCCCGGTGCCGGCGGCACCATCGGCACCGAGTACGCGCTGCACACGCCGCCCGACGGCTACACGCTGCTGCTGATCGCGGGCAGCTACACCGTCAATCCCTCGCTCTACAAGCTGCGCTTCGATCCGGTGGCCGAGATGACGCCGGTGATCCAGCTCTCCAAGGGCGCCTACGTGCTGTGCGTCAACCCGTCGAAGGTGCCCGCGAAGAACCTGCAGGAACTGCTGGCCTTCGCGCGCCAGAACCCCGGCAAGCTCACCTTCGCCTCGGCCGGCAACGGCAGCCACCTGCACATCGTGAGCGAGTACCTGTTCGGCATGGCGAAGGTCAAGGCCACGCACGTGCCGTACCGCGGCACCGGGCCGGCCGTCACCGACCTGGTGGCGGGCAACGTCGACATGCTGATCGCGGGCACCGAGGCGCTGATGCCGCACGTCCAGTCGGGCCGGCTGCGCGCCTTCGCCGTCACCACGGCGAAGCGGCTGCAGGCCTATCCCGACATCCCCTCGATCGCCGAGAGCGGCGGCCTGCCCGCGTACGACGTGGTGGCCTGGCACGGCCTGATCGCGCCCCGGGGCGTGCCGCCGTCCGTGCTCGCCAAGCTCAACGGCGCGCTCGACACCGGCCTGAAGGCGCCCGAGCTGGTCGCGAAGCTCGATCCCACCGGCGTGTCGCCGGCCGGCGGCAGCGCCGAGCAGTTCGGCGCGCTGATCGGCACCGAGATCCCGCGCTATGCCAAGGTCGTGAAGGACAACGACATCCACTCCGAATGAACCCCGCGCGGCCCCTCGCAGCGGGGCCGCATCGCTTTCCCGCCCGCTTCCCCACGATGACTTCAAGCCACAGAAAAAAACTCCCCGGCACCGCGCTCGACTACATCGACGCGCGCGCCGCCATCGAAGCGCTGCGCCCCGGCGCCTGGGACACGCTGTCCTACACCGCGCGCGTGCATGCCGAGAACCTCGTGCGCCGCTGCGATCCCGCAATCCTCGACGAATGCCTGCTGCAGATCGCCGAGCGCCGGCGCGATCGCGACTTCCCGTGGTTTCCGGTGCGCGTGGTCTGCCACGACATCCTGGGCCAGACCGCGCTGGTCGACCTCGCGGGCCTGCGCGATGCGATCGCGGCCGAGGGCGGCGATCCGGCCCAGGTGAATCCGGTGGTGCCGGTGCAGTTGATCGTCGACCACTCGCTGGCCGTGGAGTGCGGCGGTTTCGATCCACGGGCCTTCGAGAAGAACCGCGAGATCGAGGACCGGCGCAACGAGGACCGCTTCCATTTCATCGAGTGGACCAAGCGCGCCTTCGCCAACATGGAGGTGATCCCCGCGGGGAACGGGATCATGCATCAGATCAACCTCGAGAAGATGTCGCCGGTGGTTTACGTGCAGGACGGCCTGGCCTTCCCCGACACCTGCGTGGGCACCGACAGCCACACGCCGCACGTCGACGCGCTCGGCGTGATCGCGGTCGGCGTGGGCGGGCTCGAGGCCGAGAACGTGATGCTCGGCCGCGCCTCGTGGATGCGGCTGCCCGAGATCGTCGGCGTGGAGCTCACGGGCCGCCGCCAGCCGGGCATCACCGCCACCGACATCGTGCTGGCGCTGACCGAGTTCCTGCGCAAGGAAAAGGTGGTCGGCGCCTACCTCGAGTTTTACGGCGAGGGCGCGCGCAGCCTCACCATCGGCGACCGCGCGACCATCTCCAACATGTGCCCCGAGTACGGCGCCACCGCCGCGCTGTTCCACATCGACGAACAGACGCTGGCCTACCTGCGGCTCACCGGCCGCGAGGACGCGCAGGTCGCGCTGGTCGAGACCTATGCGAAGACCGCGGGCTTCTGGGCCGACGCGCTGGCATCCGCCACCTACGAGCGCGTGCTGAAGTTCGACCTCTCCGGCGTGGTGCGCAACATGGCGGGCCCGTCGAACCCGCACCGCCGCCTGCCGACCTCGCAGCTGGCCGAGCGCGAGATCGCCATCGGCCTGCACGAGGCGCGCCAGCAGGAGGCCGCGGGCCTGATGCCCGACGGCGCCGTGATCATCGCGGCCATCACCTCGTGCACCAACACCTCGAACCCGCGCAACGTGATCGCGGCCGGGCTGCTGGCGCGCAACGCCAACCGGCTGGGGCTGGTGCGCAAGCCCTGGGTCAAGTCCTCGCTGGCGCCGGGCTCGAAGGCCGTCGAGCTCTACCTGCGCGATGCCGGCCTGCTGGCCGAGCTCGAGCAGCTGGGCTTCGGCATCGTCGCCTTCGCCTGCACCACCTGCAACGGCATGTCGGGCGCGCTCGATCCGAAGATCCAGCAGGAGATCGTCGCGCGCGACCTCTACGCCACCGCCGTGCTCTCGGGCAACCGCAACTTCGACGGCCGCATCCATCCCTATGCCAAGCAGGCCTTCCTGGCCTCGCCGCCGCTGGTGGTGGCCTATGCGATCGCGGGCACCATGCGCTTCGACATCGAGCGCGACATCCTCGACGTGGTCGACGGCAAGGAGATCCGCCTGGCCGACCTCTGGCCCGCCGACGAGGAGATCGACGCGATCGTCGCCGCCTCGGTGCGGCCCGAGATGTTCCGCCAGGTCTACGAGCCGATGTTCGCGATCCATGCCGACCACGGCGAGAAGGCCAGCCCGCAGTACGACTGGCGTCCGCAGTCCACCTACATCCGCCGCCCGCCCTACTGGGACAGCGAGGGCGTCGGCGCGCTCGCGGCCAATCCGCGCACCCTGCGCGGCATGCGGCCGCTGGCCCTCTTGCCCGACAACATCACGACCGACCACCTGTCGCCGTCGAACGCGATCCTGCGCGACAGCGCCGCCGGAGAGTACCTCGCGAAGATGGGCGTGCCGGAGGAGGACTTCAATTCCTACGCCACGCACCGCGGCGACCACCTGACGGCGATGCGCGCCACCTTCGCCAATCCGCAGCTCGTCAACGAGATGGCGGTGGTCGACGGCGTGCAGAAGAAGGGCTCGCTCGCGCGCATCGAGCCCGAGGGCCGCGTGGTGCGCATGTGGGAGGCGATCGAGACCTACCTGAACCGTCGCCAGCCGCTGATCATCGTGGCCGGTGCCGACTACGGCCAGGGCTCCTCGCGCGACTGGGCCGCCAAGGGCGTGCGCCTGGCCGGCGTCGAGACGGTGGTGGCCGAGGGCTTCGAGCGCATCCACCGCACCAACCTGCTCGGCATGGGCGTGCTGCCGCTCGAGTTCAAGCCCGGCACCACGCGGCTCACGCTGGGGCTGGACGGCACCGAGACCTACGACGTGGTCGGCGAACCGGCCCCGCGCGCCGACCTCGCGCTGATCGTGCATCGCCGCAATGGCGAAGTGCTGCGCGTGCCGGTGACCTGCCGCCTCGACACTGCCGAGGAAGTGTCCATTTACGAGGCCGGCGGCGTGCTGCAGCGTTTTGCGCAAGACTTCCTGGCCGCGAACACCGCGGCCGCTTGAGAACCCATCACCATGGCATCCATTCCCCAGATCAAGATTCCCGCCGTCTATATGCGCGGCGGCACCAGCAAGGGCGTGTTCTTCCGCCTGCAGGACCTGCCGCAGGCCGCGCAACAGCCGGGCCCGGCGCGCGACGCGCTGCTGCTGCGCGTGATCGGCAGCCCCGACCCCTACGCCAAGCAGATCGACGGCATGGGCGGCGCGACCTCGTCGACCTCGAAGACCGTGATCCTCTCGCGCTCGACGCGGCCCGATCACGACGTCGACTACCTGTTCGGCCAGGTCTCTATCGACAGCGCCTTCGTCGACTGGTCGGGCAACTGCGGCAACCTGTCGGCCGCCGTGGGTCCGTTCGCGATCGCGCAGGGCCTGATCGATCCGGCCCGCGTGCCGGCCGACGGCGTGTGCACCGTGCGCATCTGGCAGGCCAACATCGGCAAGACCATCGTGGCCCATGTGCCGATCTCGCTCGGCCAGGTGCAGGAGACCGGCGACTTCGAACTCGACGGCGTGACCTTCGCGGCGGCCGAGGTGCCGCTGGAGTTCATCGATCCGGCCGACGAGGGGGAGGGCGATGGCGGCGGCGCGATGTTCCCCACGGGCAGGCTGGTCGACGACCTCGAGGTGCCCGGCGTCGGCACCTTCAAGGCCACGCTGATCAACGCGGGCATTCCCACCATCTTCGTCAACGCCGCCGACATCGGCTACGGCGGCACCGAGCTGCAGGACGCGATCAACGGCAACCCCCAGGCGCTCGCGATGTTCGAGACCATCCGCGCCCACGGCGCCGTGAAGATGGGCCTGATCCAGGACATCGCCGGGGCCGCGAAGCGCCAGCACACGCCCAAGGTCGCGTTCGTCGCGCCGCCGAAGGATTACGTCGCGTCCAGCGGCAAGCCGGTGCGCGCCGCCGACGTCGACCTGCTGGTGCGCGCCCTGTCGATGGGCAAGCTGCACCACGCCATGATGGGCACGGCCGCGGTCGCGATCGGCACCGCGGCCGCGATTCCCGGCACGCTGGTGAACCTCGCGGCCGGCGGCGGCGAACGCCAGGCGGTGCGCTTCGGCCATCCCTCGGGCAGCTTGCGCGTCGGCGCCGAGGCGCGCGCGGTCGATGGCCAGTGGGCCGTGACCAAGGCCCTGATGAGCCGCAGCGCGCGCGTATTGATGGAAGGCTGGGTGCGCGTGCCCGGCGACAGTTTCTGAAAAACGGATCCTCCCCATGTCCACCCGCAAGCAACTCAAATCCCTCGCCGAGGCCCGCCGCGGCCTGATCGTTCCGGGCGCCTTCAACGCGCTCTCCGCCCGCGTCGTCGAGGACCTCGGCTTCCAGGCGATCTACGTCACCGGCGCCGGCGTCACCAACATGTGGTTCGGCATGCCCGACCAGGGCTTCATGGGCCTGTCGGAGATCGCCGACCACACGGCGCGCATCCGCGATGCGGTGTCGGTGCCGCTGATCGTCGATGCCGACACCGGTTTCGGCAACGCGCTCAACGTGCGCCACACCGTGCGCACGCTCGAGCGCGCGGGCGCCGACTGCATCCAGTTCGAGGACCAGGTCGCGCCCAAGCGCTGCGGCCATTTCTCGGGCAAGGAGGTGATCTCCACCGAGGAGGCCGTGAGCAAGATCAAGGCGGCCGTCGATGCGCGCCGCGATCCCGACCTGCTGATCATGGCGCGCACCGACGCGGCCGCGGTCCATGGCTTCGAGGCCGCGGTCGAGCGCGCGCAGCGCTTCGCCGAGGCCGGCGCCGACATCCTGTTCGTCGAGGCCGTGACCAGCGCCGAGGAAGTCCGCGCGCTGCCGCGGCGTCTCGACCGGCCGCAGCTCATGAACATGGTGATCGGCGGCAAGACGCCGATCTTCAACGCAACCGAACTCGGCGAGCTCGGCTACGGCATCGTGCTCTATGCCAATGCCGCGCTGCAGGGCGCGGTGGCCGGCATGCAGAAGGCGTTGACGGTGCTGCGCGACGAGAAGGAAGTGCGCGAGTCCAGCGGCCTGGTCACGCCCTTCGCCGAGCGCCAGCGGCTCGTGGGCAAGCCCGAGTGGGACGCGCTGGAACAGCGCTACATCTGAAGCACCGCGGCCAGCAGCCGCACGCCCTGGTCGATCTGCTCGACCGTGAGGCTTGCATAGCCGAGGATCAGGCCGCCGCAACGGTTGCCGGTCGCCTTGCCCGCGTAGAGCGGCGACACCGGATAGACACCCACGCCGCGCAGCCGCGCCGCGGCGACCAGCGCCGCTTCGTCGCGCGGCCGCAGCCAGGGCAGCCACAGCACCACGTGCAGCCCGGCCGCCGTGCCCGCGACCTGCGCTTCGGCCGGCAGATGGCGCGCGATCGCCTCGAGCAGCGCCGTGCGGCGGCGCTCGTTCTCGCGCCGCACGCGGCGCACGTGGCGCTCGTAGGCGCCGCTGTCGATCAGGGCCGCCAGCACCCGCTGCTCGAGCAGCGGCGCATGCCGGTCGGCCATGCGCTTGGCCTGGCGGAACACCGGCACCAGCTCGGGCGGCAGCACCAGGTAGCCGAGCCGCATCTGCGGCGACAGCGCCTTCGAGAAGGTGCCCACGTAGAGCACGCGCCCGTCGGCATCGATCGCGCGCAGCGCGTCGATCGGGCGCTGGCCGTAGCGGAACTCGCCGTCGTAGTCGTCTTCCACGATCCAGGCGCGCTGCTGCCGCGCCCATTGCAGCAGTTCGAGGCGCCGGCCGATGGCGAGCACGCCGCCGAGCGGGAACTGGTGCGAGGGCGTGACATAGGCCAGGCGCGCGCGGCCGTCGCGCGGCAGCGCGGCCGTGTCCAGGCCCTGCGCATCGACGGGCACCGGCAGCAGCGTCGCCCCCGTGGCCTCGAAGCAGCGCCGCGCCATCAGGTAGCCGGGGTTCTCGAACACGAAGGCATCGGCCGGATCGAGCAGCAGCCGCGCGCACAGGTCGATGCCCTGCTGCGAGCCCTGCACCACGACGATCTGCCCGGCGTCGCAGACCAGCCCGCGCGCGCGCCGCAGATAGCCCTGCAGCGCGCGCCTCAAGCCTTCGTCGCCTTCGGGCGGCGCGTAGCTCAGGCTGCGCTGCTGGCGCAGCAGCTCGGCCTGGTAGGCGCGCCGCCAGACCAGCGCGGGGAAGTCGCGCGAGGCGACCGCGCCATAGAGGAAGTCGATGCGCGCCGGCTCGCTCGGCGCGGCCGCTGGTGGC
>NZ_JBZAYE010000288.1:0-8913 GCF_058244205.1 Variovorax sp. 20P10.2.4 | reverse complement strand
GAACTGGCCAAGGGCCTCGCGGCCCGGCCGCACCTGCTGCTGCTCGACGAGATCGCGGGCGGCCTGACCGAGGCCGAGGTGCAGGTGCTGGTCGCGCTGGTGCTCGAGCTCAAGCGCGACGTGGCGATGATCTGGATCGAGCACATCGCGCAGGCGCTGATGGCGGTGGCCGACCGCATCATGGTGCTGAACTTCGGCCGCAAGCTGCTCGAGGACGCGCCGGCCGCCGCGATGGCCAGCCGCGAGGTGCGCGAGATCTACATGGGCGTGGGAGAAGACGCAGAGGAGGCCGCCCATGCCGCTGCTTGAAGTGCGCGCGCTCTGCAGCCACTACGGCGACCTGCAGGCGCTGTTCGACCTGTCGCTCGACGTGGGCGAAGGCGAGGCCACGGCGCTGATCGGCGCCAACGGGGCCGGCAAGTCCACGCTGATCCGCGCCATCGCGGGCCTGGGCCGGCGCAGCCGCGGCACGGTGCGCTTCGACGGCCAGGCCATCGAGGCCGAACCGGCCGAGCGCATCGCGCGCCGCGGCATCGCGCTGGTGCCCGAGGGCCGCATGCTGTTCGCCTCGCTCACGGTGGAGGAGAACCTGCGCATGGGCGCGCTGTGCGGCCGGGCCGGCCACTGGAACCTCGCCACCGTGTATGCGCTTTTTCCGATCCTGCGCGAGTTCCGGCACCGGCCGGCCACGCGGCTGTCGGGCGGCCAGCAGCAGATGGTGAGCATCGGCCGCGCGCTGATGGCCAACCCGCGGCTGATGCTGTGCGACGAGATCTCGCTGGGCCTGGCGCCGGTGGTGATCGCGCAGATCTACCGCGCCTTCGGCGACATCCAGGCGCAGGGCACGGCGCTGCTGATCGTGGAGCAGGACGTGACGCGCGCCTGCCGCATCGCGCAGCGCGTGTACTGCCTGCTCAAGGGCCGCGTCACGCTGGCCGGCCGCGCGTCGGACTTCAGCGCCGCGCAGATCGCCAACGCCTATTTCGGGCACTGAGAAAAGCACCATGGCCTGGATCGAAACCCTCATCAACGGCGTGCTGCTCGGCGGCCTCTATGCGCTCTTCGGCCTCGGGCTGGCGCTGGTCTTCGGCGTGATGCGCATGGTCAACCTCGCGCACGGCGAGTTCGTCGTGCTCGCGGCCTATTTCGCGGTGTTCCTGGCCGCGCAGTTCCCGCAGGTGTCGCCGCTGCTGCTGCTGGTGCCGGTGGCGCTGGCCGCCTTCGGCACCGGCTACCTGCTGCAGCGGCTGCTGCTCAACCGCGCGGTGGCGACCGACGATCCGCTCACGCCCGTGCTGGTGACCTTCGGCATCGCGGTGGTGCTGCGCAACCTGATGGTCGAGCTGTTCGGCGCCGATCCGCGCGCGCTCGACGGCGGGGCGTTGGCCACGGCCGGCTTCGAGCTCGGCGGCCTGCGCATCGGCTGGTACCCGGTGCTGGTGCTGGGGCTCGCGGTGCTGGCCTTCGGCGCGCTGCAGTGGCTGCTGCGGCACTCGCGCTTCGGCCTGATCGTGCGCGCCACCTCCGACCACCGCGAGATCGTGCGCACCATGGGCGTGCGGCCGCGCCATGTCTATGGCGTGGTCATGGGGCTGTCGCTGGCCTTCGCCTCGGTGGCGGGGCTGCTGCTGGCGCTGCGCACCTCGTTCACGCCGTTCTCCGGCGTGGAGCGGCTGCTCGGTGCCTTCGAGGTCGTGATCATCGGCGGCATGGGCTCGTTCTGGGGCGCGCTGGCCGGCGGCATCGCGCTGGGCGTGGCGCAGCTCGCGGGGCAGCGGCTCGATTCCAACGCGGGCGCGCTCTATGCGCACCTGCTGTTCTTCATCGTCCTGATGGTGCGCCCGAACGGCATCGCGGGCCAACGGGCCTGACACCCGATGCGCAACCCATCTCTTTTTCCCTCGATCGGCTTCCTCGCCGCGGCCCTCGCCATCGCCTTCGCGCCCACGGTGGCCGATGCCGGCCTGCTGCGCCTGCTGAGCGAGGTGCTCGTGGTGCTGGCCATGGCCCAGATGTGGAACCTGCTGGCCGGCTACACCGGGCTGGTGTCGATGGGGCACCAGGCCTTCGTCGGCATCGGCGCCTACCTGGTGTTCGTGGTCTCCGACCGGCTCGGCCTCTCGCCCTACTGGATGGTGCCGCTGGCCGGCGTGGGCGCGGCGCTGCTGGCGGCCGCGGTGGCGCCGCTGATGTTCAGGCTGCGCGATGCCTACTTCTCGATCGGCATGTGGGTGCTGGCCGAGATCGTGCGGCTGCTGGTCGCCAAGTTCCCGCTGTTCGGCGGCGAATCGGGCGTGCCGCTGCAGGCGGTGCGGCTGGTCGATGCCGAGACCTTCCAGCGCAACGCGTTCTGGATCTCTGGCGCGATCGGCCTCGCGGCCGTGGCCGGCGTCTACCTGCTGATGCGCTCGCCCTTCGGCCTCGGGCTGATGGCGGTGCGCGACAACGAGCTGGCCGCCACCAGCATCGGCGTGAACGTCTGGCGCAACCGCTTCATCGCCTTCGTGCTCTCGGGCCTGGGCTTCGGGCTGGCGGGCGGCGCGCATTTCATGGGCACGATGTTCGTCTCGCCCGATTCGGCCTTCGACATCAACTGGGTCGTGACCGCGATGTTCATCGTCATCATCGGCGGCATCGGCACCATCGAGGGCCCGCTGATCGGCACGCTGATCTACTTCGGGCTGCGCGAGCTGTTCAACACCTGGTTCGCGATGTCGGGCGGCTGGTACCTGATCGCCATGGGCAGCATCGCGGTGGCCGTGATGCTGCTGGCGCCGCGCGGCCTCTGGGGCCTGGCGCGCGAGCGCTGGGGCTGGCGCGGCCTGAGCGTGCAGCGCCATCCGCCGCACGGGGCGGCATCGATTTCCTCTTCCTCTTCTACTTTTTCTTCTCCTTCCATTTCCCACACCACCGAGGACGCAACGCATGAAGAACACCGCCTTCTTTCACGATGAACGCACCTTCTGGCACGTGCCGGGCGGGCTGCACGCCCTGTTCCTGCCGGTCGGCGGCTGGGTCCAGCCCATGGCCGGCAGCGGCATGGCCGAGTCGCCCGATTCCAAGCGCCGCATCAAGTCGCTGATGGACGTGTCGGGCCTGAGCGCGCAGCTCGACCTGCTGGGCGCGCCGATGGCCAGCGAGGAGGACCTGCGGCGCGTGCATCCCGCGAGCTACCTCGAGAAGTTCAAGGCCGCCAGCGATGCGGGCGGCGGTGACCTCGGCGAGGTCGCGCCCTTCGGGCCCGGCAGCTACGAGATCGCAAAGCTCTCGACCGGCCTGGCCATCGCCGCCATGGACAGCGTGCTGCAGGGCCGCCACCGCAACGCCTTCGCGCTCACGCGGCCGCCGGGCCATCATTGCCTGCGCGAGCACAGCATGGGCTTCTGCCTGTTCAACAACATCGCGGTGGCGATCGAGACCATGAAGGCGAGGCATGGCGTGAAGCGCGTGGCCGTGATCGACTGGGACGTGCACCACGGCAACGGCACGCAGGAGATCTTCTACGACCGCCCCGACGTGCTGACCGTCTCGCTGCACCAGGAGAACTGCTTCCCGCCCGGCTACAGCGGCGCGGATGACCGCGGCGAGGGCGAGGGCCTGGGCTTCAACGTCAACGTGCCGCTGCAGCCCGGCGGCGGCCACGCGAGCTACATGTATGCCTTCGAGCGCATCGTGGCGCCGGTGGTCGAGCGCTTCCGCCCCGAGCTGATCGTGGTGGCCAGCGGCCTCGATGCCAATGCGGTCGACCCGCTGGCGCGCATGCAGCTGCATCCCGAGTCGTTCCGCCAGATGATGAAGCAGGTCAACGCGCTCGCGGCGCGGCACAGCGAAGGCCGCGTGGTGGTGGTGCACGAGGGCGGCTACTCCGAAGCCTGCGTGCCCTTCTGCGGTCTCGCGGTGGTCGAGGAGCTCTCGGGCCACCGCACCGAGGTGCAGGATCCGTTCAGCGACTTCTTCGGCCTGCAGCAGCCCTCGGCGCGCTTCGATGCGTTCCAGCGCGGGCTGATCGACGAGATGGCGGCGCTGCACGGGCTCTGAGCGCCGCGCCGGGCCCGGGTTCAGGCGGGTTGCGCGTGCCCGAGCGCCTGGAACGGATGCCAGTGCGAACCGGCGCGCTGGCGGCTCGCCGGTGCGGCCTTGGGCGGCACCGCGCTCGCCGCCTGCATGCGCGCCTCCAGCAGGTCGAGCAGCGCGCGCAGGGCCGCGCTGTTGTGGCGGCGCTGCGTGTAGGCCGCGAACAGCCAGAGGTCGCTGGGCATGAAGTCCTTGAGCACCGGCACGAGCCGGCCGCCGTCGATGTGCGGCTGCGCGAGCAGCGCGGGCACGCAGATGGCGCCGACGCCCGCGAGCGCCGCGGCGATCAGGGCGGCCGCATCGTTGGCGTCCATGCGCGCATTCACGGGCACGCTGTGCGGCTTGCCGTCGATCTCGAAGGGCAGGTGCGCGGGGCCGCCGCCGGCCGAGTAGGCGAGCACCTCGTGGCGGCGCATGTCGTCGGGCACCCGCGGCATGCCGCGCCGGGCCCAGTAGCCGGGTGTGGCGCACAGCACCAGCGCCATCGGGCGCAGCTTGCGCACGATCAGGTTCTCGTCGCCGATGCGGCCCACGCGCAGGGCGACGTCCACGCCTTCCTCGACCAGGTCGATCACGCGGTTGCTCAGGTGCAGGTCGATGTGGACATCGGGATGCAGGGTGATGAACTCGCCGAGCAGGCCGGGGAAGTCGGTCTGCACGAGGCCGTGCGGCGCCGCCACGCGCAGGCGCCCGCTCGGGCGCGCGCTGTGAGCCTGCAGCTCGTTCTGCGTGTCCTCGACCATCTCCATCAGCGGCATGCTGCGCTCGCGCAGCAGCCGGCCCGCGTCGGTCAGCGTGACCGAACGCGTCGAGCGGTTGAACAGCCGCACGCTGAAGCTGGCCTCCAGCTGCGCGACATGCTTGCTGACGCTGGCCTTCGAGATGCCCAGCATGTCGGCGGCGCGCGAGAAGCTGCCGCGCTTGGCGACCTCGAGGAAGGTGCGCAGGTGCTCGAGACCGTCCATCGAATCCCTGCTCCGTTCAGGACGCCTTGGCGGCGCCGGCCGTGCGCGCGGCCGGGCGCCGCTGCACCAGCACGTGCGTGGTCTCGGTGATGGGCTCGCCGCTGCTGCGGTCGACCAGCACGGGATCGATCTGCCGGCCCGTCTCCTTCTCCTGCAGCACCACGCTCTTGCCCTCGGTGGCGAAGTGCCGGTTGCCCCAGGTCACGAGCGAGAGCAGCACCGGCCGGAAGTCGCGGCCCAGCGGCGTGAGGCAGTACTCGTAGCGCGGCGGGCGCTCGCTGTACTGGCGCTTCTCGAGCAGGCCGTCCTCGACCAGCGAGTGGAGCCGGCGCGTCAGCATGTTGGGCGCGATCTGCAGGCTGTTGACGAAGTCGTCGAAGCGCGTGATGCCGTAGAAGGCGTCGCGCAGGATCAGGATGCTCCACCGCTCGCCCACGCGCTCGAGGCTGCGCACGATGGGGCAGTACTTCATCCGCTGCTCGGGGCTGATGGGCGTGGGGGTCTTCGGGGTCATGGGCGGCTCTTCTTGGAAACGTCGGTGGCGCGGAAGTCGGCGGGACTCAGTGCGCGTCGGCGGACGGTGCCTTCGGCGGCCCGACCTTGCGCATGAGCGGCACCATCGCGGTGGCGATGATGAAGCAGACCATGATGCCAAAGAAAACGTCGGAAAAGGTCAGCGTCAGGGCCTCGCGGAAGGTCAGGTTCCACAGCTGGCGCAGCGCGGCCGAGGCGCCCACCAGCTGGTCGGTGGCGCCCTGCAGCCGGCTGCCCACGCCGTCGAGCAGCGCGGTGGTGGCCTCGTTGCTGCGCGTGAGGTGCTCGGCCAGCCGGTAGAAGTGCAGGTTGGTGCGGTCGTTGAGCAGCGTGGCGCAGGCCGCGATGCCGAGCGCGCCGCCGAGGTTGCGCATCAGGTTGAACAGTCCCGAGGCGAGTTTGAGCCGGTTCATCGCGAGGCCGCCGAGCGTCAGCGTGACCGCGGGCGGCACCGCGAACTGCTGGCCGATGCCGCGCAGCGCCTGCGGCAGCAGCAGCTCGGCCGGGCCCCAGTCGTGCGTGATCGGCGTGAACTGCCACATCGACAGCGCGAAGCAGGCCAGCCCGAACATCATCAGCCAGCGCAGGTCGACGCGGTTGGCGAAGAAGGCATAGACGGGGATGGCCAGGATCTGGAACACGCCGGTCGAGAACACCGCCAGGCCGATCTGCAGCGCGCTGAAGCCGCGCACGCGGCCGAGGAACAGCGGCGTCAGGTAGATGGTGGCGAAGATGCCGATGCCGGTGATGAACGAGAACAGGCAGCCGAGCGCGAAGTTGCGGTCCTTCAGCGCGCGCAGGTCGACCACCGGATGCGCATAGGTCATCGAGCGCCAGACGAACAGCACGCCGGCCGTGCCCGAGACCCAGGCTGCGCCCGCGATGGCGGGGTCGCCGAACCAGTCGAGGCGCGGTCCCTCCTCGAGCGTGTACTCGAGGCAGCCGAGGAACAGCGCCATCAGCACCATGCCCAGGTAGTCCGCGTTGCGCAGCAGCGACCAGTCGTGGCGGTCGATCTTCACCAGCAGCGGCACGGCGACGGTCACGAAGATGCCGGGCACGAGGTTGACGAAGAACAGCCAGTGCCACGAGTAGCTGTCGGTGATCCAGCCGCCGACCGAGGGCCCGAGCGTGGGCGCCAGCGAGGCGATGGCGCCGATGATGGCGGCCGCGAAGACGCGCTGCTTGCCCTGGAAGAAGGCGAAGGCGGTGGTGAAGACCAGCGGGATCATCGAGCCGCCGAGGAAGCCCTGCAGCGCGCGGAAGGCGATCATGCTCTGGATGTTCCAGGCGATGCCGCACAGGAGGCTGGTGAGCGTGAAGCCCGCGGCCGAGACGGCGAACAGCCAGCGCGTGGACAGCACGCGCGACAGCCAGCCCGACATCGGGATCACGATGATCTCGGCGATCAGGTAGCTGGTCTGGATCCAGACCGTCTCGTCGGTGCCGGCCGACAGGCCGCCGCCGATCTCGCGCAGCGATGCCGAGACGATCTGGATGTCGATCAGCGCGATGAACATGCCCACGCACATCGCCGCGAAGGCCAGGGCCTTGGCGGAGGTGGTCATGCCGGCGGGGTCGACGATCCCCGAGGCGGGCTGGTTCATGGTTCGCCTGCCGCACCCGTGCGTGCGTTCGCGAGCTGCACGTCGCGCGCATCGACCTCGGCCGTGACCGACAGGCCGGGGCGCAGCAGGCCGAGCACGCCGTCGGCGTCGTCGAGCACGATGCGCACCGGCACGCGCTGCACGATCTTGGTGAAGTTGCCGGTCGCGTTCTCGGGCGGCAGCACGCTGAACTGCGCGCCGGTGGCGGGCGAGAGGCTCGCTACGTGGCCGTGGAAGCGGCGTCCGGGCACGGCGTCGGCCTCGACGGTGGCGGGCATGCCGGGACGGAAGCGCGCCAGCTGGCTTTCCTTGAAGTTGGCGTCGATCCACAGGCCGCGCGCCGGCACGATCGACATCATGTGGGCGCCCGCCGCCGCGAAGGCGCCGTTGCGCGCATTGCGGTTGCCGACCGTGCCGTCGATGGGCGCGCGCAGTTCGGTGTAGCTGAGGTTGAGCCGCGCGATGTCGCGCTCGGCCGTGGCCTGCGCGAGCGCGGCCTGCGCCTGCTGGCGGCGGGTGGCGATCACGTCGAGCTCGCGCTCGGCGGCCAGCTTGCTCGCCTGCGCCTTCTGGCCGTTGGCCACGGCCTGCTTGTAGTCGGCCTCGGCCTTCTGCGCGCTCTGCACCGACACGGCCGCGGTGGCCGAGAGGCTCTGCAGCCGCTGGGCATCGTCGCGCGCGCGCAGCGTCTCGGCCGCGGCGGCGCTCACGCTCGCCTCGGCCTGCGCGATCACGGCCTGCTGCAGGCTGCGCGTGGCGAGCAGGTTGGCCAGCACGGCCTCCTGGCTCGCGACCGTGGCCTCGGCCTTGTCGAGGGCGGCGCGGTAGTCGCGGTCGTCGAGCTTCACGAGCAGGTCGCCCGCATGCACCGCCTGGTTGTCGGTGGCCGCGGCGCTGACGATGTAGCCCGGCACCTTGGGCCTGACGACGGTGATGTCGCCGCCCACGTAGGCGTCGTCGGTGCGTTCGACGAAGCGCCCGCCGTTCCACCAGTGCCAGCCATAGACGGCCGCGGCCAGCACCACGGCGATGGCCGCGCAGCTCGCGACGAGGCTGCGCCCGTGCGGGCGCCGGTGCCGCGGAATTCCTGCCGGGGCCTTTTCAACGGAGGAGTCCGTCATGTGTTGTTTTCCTTGGTCGGATGGGAATCGGGTGGCATGCATCCATGTGGATTGCAATATGCAAGTTACTATACAGTTGCGACTTTCATCGTGCAAGTAACTGCCCGATCGACCTTCGAATCCCGCCGCCCAAGGAACCTTCATGAACCTCCGCCAGACTCCGTTGCCGATACCGCCCCGCCGCCCGCGTTGGCGCGGCTTCCGCCGGTTGCGCGTCGGCATCGCCATCGCCTCGCTCGGTGTCGCCGCGTGTGCCGTCGGCCCGGACTACGCGAAGCCCGAATCCGCGATGCCCGAGCGCTTCCAGCACGCCGCGGTGCCGTCACCCGCGCCCGAGGTGCAGCTGGAAGCCTGGTGGAAGGGCTTCGGCGATCCGGTGCTCGAGCGCATCGTCGAACGCGCGCTCGCGCAGAACCTCGACCTCGCCGCATCGTTCGCGCGCGTCGCGCAGGCGCGTGCCGCGGCGCAGCGCGCAGTGGCCTCGGAACGTCCGGCCATCGCCGTTGACGCACAGGCCGCGAGGCAGCGCCAGTCGCTCGAAAGCCCGCTCGGCGCGCTGGGCAGCGAGCACCCCAACCACCAACACGATACCTCCCTCTCCAACAACAGCAT
>NZ_JBZAYE010000287.1:0-8916 GCF_058244205.1 Variovorax sp. 20P10.2.4 | reverse complement strand
CCAGCACCAGGCAGCCGCCGTCGTGCAGCGCGGGGATCACCGCCGCGGGCGAGCCCACGCTGGTGATCACGAGTTCGGCCCGATACCGCACGATCAGCTCGACTTCGGCGCGCACGCGTGCCGGATCGCGCCGCATGATCAGGTTGGGGCACCAGGGCGCATGCGCGGTGCCGGCATCGCGCGCCGCGGCCGCCTCGTCGTTGAGCCGCGCCATCCAGCCCGCGAAGGCCTCGAGCGACTCCGCATTGGCGGTCGGAAAGGCACCGACCACGCCGGCGCGGCAGGCGGCCGACACCAGTTCGATGCCCGACACACGCAGCATGGGCGCGGCGATCGCGGGCACCGCCAGGCGGTCGAGGAAGGGCAGGCGCTGCGTCATGAGGGCTCCGGTACGGGGGACACGAGGGAAGGCAGGCGCGCGAGCGAGGCCCGTGCCTGCGCCAGCAGCTCGGCCACGATGGCCGCCAGCGGCTCGATGCGCCGCGCGAAGGCGATCGAAGGCCCCAGCGACACCATGCCGCGCTGCCAGTCGCCCTGCGCATAGCAGTGGTCGCGCGTCGCGCGGCCGTCGATCAGCGTGCCGAAGGCCGCATGGTCGGCCGCGCCGGCGCGCTCGATCGCCTCGACCTCGCGCGCGGTCTCGTTGCGCAGCACGCGCCAGGTGTTGCCCAGCGTGTGCAGCAGCCGCACGGTGGACTGCTCGTCGCAGTCGAGCAGGTGCCGCTTGTAGGCCGGATGGGTGGCGATCTCCTCGGCCACCAGGAAGCGGCTGCCGATCAGCACGCCATCGAGCCCCTGCGCGAGCACGGCCGCGAGCTGGCGTCCATGGCCGATGCCACCGGCCAGCACCACCGGCACGCGCAGCTGCTCGGCCGCGAGCGCGCCCAGCAGCATGGTCGGCAGCTCGTTGGCGCCCGGATGGCCGCCCTCCTCCATGCCGACCAGCGCCACCGCATCGGCCCCCGCGCGCTCGGCCGCGAGCGCATGGCGCAGGCCCGGCGCCTTGTGGATCACCACCGCGCCGGCCTCATGCAGCGTGCCGATCAGCTCGCCGGGCGCATAGCCCGCGGTCTCGAAATGGCGCACGCCGTGCGCGAGCGCGATCTCCATCCAGCGCCGCACCGCCGTGTTGGCCTCGGGCCGCTTCGAGAGCGTGAGGTTCACGCCGAAGGGCCGCCCGCGCGTGAGTTCGCGGCATTGCACGAGCGCGGCCGCGAAGGCCGTGTCGTCGGCGAAGGAGCGCGGCGTGACGAAGCCCATGCAGCCGGCATTGACCAGCGCGGCCACGTAGCGCGCATCCGACAGCCACATCAGCCCGCCGCCGAGGATCGGATGGTCGATGCCGAACAGCTCGGTGACGCGGGTGCAAAAGAGCGGTGCCGTCATGGCCGCTCAGCCGCGCGCGCTGTCGAGCCGCGGCGCGCCGCCGAGCCCGCCGGGCGTCACTCCCGCCATCGGCACCGGATAACGCGCGAGCGCGAGCGCCGCATCGCCCTCGAACTTGCCGCGCTGCGCGAACTGCGGCAGCGCCGCGAGCGCGGCCGGCTCCACCACCGGCGCCACCGGCACGTCGTGCCGCTGCAGCAGCGCGAAGGCATCGTCGGCATCGAGCGCGGCCAGCGCCTGGGCCAGCCGCGCATTGATCGCCGGCGCCACCTTCTTGCGCGCGCCATGCGAGCGGAAGGCTTCGCCGCCATAGGGCGAGAGATCGAGCGCTTCGCACAGCCGGGCCCAGAAGTGGTCCTCGAGCGCGGCCACCGACAGATGCCTGCCGTCGCGGCAGAGGAAGGCGCCGTACGCGGCCTTCACCAGCGTGGCCTCGCGCTGCGCCTCGAGGTCCGCATCGCCCGACGAGCGCCAGGCGCCGAGGCGCGGATTCATCCAGTGCAGCGCGCAGTCGGCCAGCGCCACGTCGAGGTGCTGGCCCTGGCCCGTGTGCTGGCGCTGCAGCAGCGCGGCCAGCGTGGACGACAGCGCATACATCGCGCCGCAGAGGTCGGCCACCGGCAGGCCGAAGCTCTGCGCCGGACCGCCGCCGGGCACGCCCGAGACCGCGAGCACGCCGGCCGCGCCGAGGTAGTTGATGTCGTGCCCCGGCAGGTCGGCCCACGGCCCCTGCTGGCCATAGCCGCTGAGCGACACGTAGACCAGCCGCGGAAACTCCGCGCGCAAGCTGTCTGCATCGAGCCCCAGCCGCGCCATCACGCCGGGCCGGTACGACTCCACCACCACGTCGGCCGTGGCGATCAGCGCGCGCACCTCGGCACGCTGCGCCTCGTCCTTGAGGTCGACCAGCAGGCTCTGCTTGCCGCGGTTCACGGCCTCGAACACGCCCGGCCCCATGCGCCGCACGTTGTCGCCATGCGGCGGGCGCTCGATCTTGATCACGCGCGCGCCGAGCTCGGCCAGGTTCTGCGTGAAGAAGGGGCCGGGCAGCAGTTCGCTGAAGTCGACCACCACGATGCCGGCCAGTGGCGGCGTTGCGACGGGGTGCGTCATGCCGGCACGCGCTCGATGATCACGGCGTCGAGCGGCAGCGCGCCCTCGCCCGCCGCGCCCACCCAGACCGGGTTGAGGTCCATCTCCTCGATGCGGTCGGCATGCGCCACCACGAACTCCGACACGCGCAGCAGCAGCGCCTCGAGCGCCGCGAGGTCGGCCTTGGGCCGGCCGCGCGCGCCGTCGAGCAGCGCGAAGCTGCGGATCTCGCGCACCATCGCCGCCGCGTCGCGCGGACCGATCGGCAGCATGCGCCGCGTCACGTCGCGCAGCACCTCGACGTAGATGCCGCCGAGGCCGAAGGTCATGACATGGCCGAACACCGGGTCGCGCGTGACGCCCACCATCAGCTCGGTGCCGCCGCGCGGCGCCATCTTCTCGACCAGCAGGCCGTCGACCGTGGCCTCGGGATGGTGCTTCGCGGCCGCGGCCATGATGTCGTGCCAGGCCTCGGCCACCTGGGCCGCGTCCCGCAGGCCCACCTTCACGCCGCCGATGTCGGACTTGTGGACGATCTGCGCGCTCGCGATCTTCGCGACCACCGGGTAGCCCATGCCTTCCGCCAGCGCGCGCGCCTGCTCGGCCGAGCTTGCGAGCCCTTGCGGCAGCAGCGCGATGCCCGCCTGCTTCAACTGCGCCTTGGCCTGCGATTCCGACAGGCTGCGCGTGGCGAATTCGCCCTCGGGCGCGCGCGTCGGCAGCACCAAATGCGCCTCGGGGTTCGACGGGTTCGCGCGCTTCCAGCGCCCGTACTCGACCCAGCGCGCGATCGCCGCGATCGACTTGTTGACCGAGCGCGGCGGCGCGAAGCCGGCCGCCACGAGCTTGCGGTAGCCCTCGCCGAGCCGGTCGCTCATCCAGATCGGCACGATCGGCGAGGCGCTGTCCTTCTGCGCATTGATGATGTTGTCGGCCATGCGCGTGGTGGTCTCGCCGTAGTCGAGCGCGATCGGCACGATGGTCAGGCCCGTGTGCGGATCGTTCGCCACGCAGCCCAGCGTGGTCTCGACCACGGTCTTGTCGCTGAGCACCATGGCCGTGGTGTCGACCGGGTTGCCGATGGCCGCGTAGTCGGGCAGCTTGGCGCGCAGCACCGCGGTGGTCTCGGGCGCGAAGGTGGCCAAGGTGAGGCCGGCGGCGCCCACCGCGTCGGCGGTCAGCGCGGCCGTGCCGCCCGAGGAGCAGTAGATGCCCAGCGCCTCCTGCGCCCCCGGCATGGCGCGCGCGAACAGCCAGGCGGTGTCGACCAGCTCGTCGATGTCGTCGACCTCGATCACGCCGAACTGGCGGAACACCGCGCTGTTGACCTCGGCCGATCCAGTGAGCGAGGCGGTGTGCGACTGCGCGGCCTTGCGCCCGTATTCGGAACGGCCCACCTTGAGCCCGATCACGGGCTTGCCGTTGGCCGCGCAGCGCTGCACCGCGGCCGCGAACTTGGCGCCGTCCTTGATGCCTTCGAGCAGCGTGACCACCACCTTGATGTCGGGCGCGTCGGCCATGTAGTGGATGAAGTCGGCCACCTGCAGGTCGACCTCGTTGCCGGTCGAGGCCCACAGGCCGATGCCGATGCCGCGTTCCATCGCCTGCATCACGTTGCGGCCCAGGCCGCCGCCCTGCGTGGCCAGGCCGATCGGGCCCTTGGTGAGGTCGTGCGGGAACGAGGGCGAGAAGGTCAGACCCAGCCGGTGGTTGACGTTGGTCAGCCCCGGGCAGTTGGGGCCGTACAGCCGCAGGCCGCCGCGCGCGGCGATCTCCTTCATGCGCTGCTGCTCGCGCTCGCCTTCCTCGCCGGCCTCGCCGAAGCCCGAGCTGAGGATCACGGCGAAGCCCACGCCGCGCGCCGTGCATTCCTCGATCACGGCCAGCACGCCGCTCGCGGGCACCGCGACCACGGCCACGTCGGGCGTGGCGGGCAGCGCGGCCACGCTGGGCCAGCACTTCCGGCCGCGGAGTTCGGCCTTGGTGGGATTGACGAGGTAGACCTCGCCATCGAATTCGGAGTGTTCGATCAGGTTGGTCAGCGTGCGCTCGCCGATGCTGCCTTCGCGCTCGGAGGCGCCGACCAGCGCGATGGAGCGCGGTCGGATCAGCCGCGCGATGTCGACCGGGCGCGTGTCCTGGGTGCCTTGCATTGCCGTGCTCCCTCAGGCGATCGCCGACATGCCGAGGATCTCGCGCCCGACGATCAGCGTCTGGACCTCGGTCGTGCCCTCGGGAATGGTGCCGCCGCGGGTGTCGCGGAAGATGCGCTCGATCGGGTAGTCGGTGGAATAGCCGAGCCCGCCATGCACCTGCAGCGCCATGCTCGCGACCTCGTGCGCCGCCTCGGTGGCATAGAGCTTGGCGATCGAGCAGGCCATGCGCGCGTCGTCGGCATTGGCGTCGAGCGCCGCCGCCGCGCGCAGCGCCAGCGCTCGCGCCGCCTCCACGCGCACCGTCATGTCGACGATGAGCTTCTGCACCAGCTGGAAGCTGCCGATCGGCTTGCCGAACTGGGTGCGCGTGCGCGCGTAGTCGATCGACAGCTCGAGCGCGGCACGGGCCGCGCCGACCGCGCCCATCGCGATGTTCACGCGCGCGCCGTCCAGCCCCACCAGCATGCGCTTGAGCGCGCTGCCCTCCTCGCCCAGCAGGTTCTCGCGCGGCACCTTCACGTTGTCGAAGCTCAGCTCGGCGGTGCCGGTGCTGCGCAGCACCATGGTGTCGACGCGGCGCGCCTCGAAGGGCGAGACCTCGCGCTCCACGAGGAAGGTCGACAGCTGCCCCTGGCAGTCGGGGCTGAAGGTGCGCGCCACCACGATGCCGAAGTCGGCGAAGGCGCCGTTGGTGATCCACAGCTTGCGGCCGTTGAGCACGTAGTGGTCGCCCTGCAGGTCGGCGCGGGTCTGGATCTGCGCGATGTTCGAGCCGGTGCCGGGCTCGCTGATGGCGGTGAAGACGCGGCGCTCGCTCGCCAGCAGCGGTTCGAGGAACCGCTTCTTCTGCGCCGCCGTGCCCTCGCTCGCGATCTTGTGGATCGGCCCGTTCGTGATGTTGAGCATGGTGCGCAGCGACAGCCAGGTGTGGCCCGCCTCCTCCATCAGCATGGCCCAGGTCATCTGGTCCAGGCCCATGCCGCCTTCGGACTCGGGCAGGCGGCCGCCGATGTAGCCGAACTGCGCGAGCTGCTTCAGGATCTCGAACGGGAAGGTCTTCTCCACGTCGTGCTTCGCCACCAGGGGCGCCACCTCGCTCTTCATGAAGCGCCGGATGCTGTCGCGCAGCAGTTCCTGGTCGGCGTCGGGGGTGAAATTCATCGAGATGTCTCCTGTGGCGTTGGATGGAAAAGGACGCACGCCGGGCGCCCGGCCCTCGGTCTACGAGGCGCCGGGCTCCCGGGCGTTGCGGGGACGGAAGACCAGCGCCTGCACTTCCTGCAGGGCGGCCAGGAAAGGTTCGCGCTGCTGGCGCAGGCGGTCGGTGGGGCCGGCGACCGAGAGCGCGATCGGCTCGCCGCCCACGTAGCCGGCGACGGCCAGGGCCGAGAGCCCGTCGCCGCCTTCGTTCTCGACCCAGATCCAGCCCTGCTCGCGCGCGCGCGCCACCTGCGCCTCGAGCGCGGCGAGGTCGGTGATGGTTCCCTCGGCGAGCTGGCGCAGCGGCTTCAGGCGCAGCTGGCGCGCCGCCTCCTCGGGCGTGCCGAGCGCCAGCGCCGCCTTGCCGAGCGCCGAGACGTGCAGGCTCAGCTTGTCGCCGGGGTTCTGCATGTAGCGCAGCGGATGGCGGCCCTCGAAGAAGGCCAGCACCTTGACCACGCCGCCCTCGACGCGGCCGACCAGGCCGGTCTCGCCGGTCTTGTCGCGCAGCAGCTCGGCGGCTTCCGAGGCCACGGCATAGAGCGGGTCGCTGGCCGATATCTCCTTGGCCACGGCCAGCAGCCGGGCGGTCGGATAGAAGCGCCGGCTGCGCGCGGTGCGCAGCAGGTAGCCGAGCTCGTGCAGCGTGTGCAGCAGGTCCGAGCAGCTGCTCTCGGGCAGGTCCATGAGCCGCGCCAGGTCGGAATTGGAGAGCTCGCGCTTTTCGCGCGCGAACAGCTCGAGCAACGCCATCGTGCGGGCGGCGGCGGGGACGAGTGTGGGCATATTTCCTCCGATATTTCGTAGAGACCCACGAATATTAACGAAGGGACGGTCTATAACTTCCATTGGTGACGGGCAGTTTCTTCCGATACGGGTTTTCCGGCATCGGCGGATTTCCTCTTGTTTTTCTACGAATGGTCGAAGTATATTGCGATTACTCGTAGAAAAACGAGACCCAAAACAAACCCGGAGACAAGGCATGCAGAAGTTCTGGAAGACAGCATTCGTGGGGCTGGCGGCCGTGTCCGCCCTGCTCGGCGGCACCGCCCGGGCAGCCGGCGAGGCCTGGCCCGCCAAGCCCATCACCTTCGTGGTGCCGTTCACGCCGGGCGGCATCACCGACAACACCTCGCGCGTGCTCGCGAAGATCGTGGGCGACAAGCTGGGGCAGCCGGTGGTGGTCGACAACCGGCCCGGCGCGGGCGGCTCGATCGGCGTGGAGGCGGCCTCGCGCCAAGCGCCCGACGGCTACACCATGATCTATGGCACCCAGGGCACGCAGGCGGCCAACCTCGCGCTCTACAAGAACATCCGCTACGACCCGGTGAAGGACTTCGTGCCGGTGCACGCCATGTCCGAGACGCCGCTGATCCTGGTGATCAACCCGAACCGGCCGTTCAAGACCGTGCCCGAGCTGATCGCCTACGCCAAGGCCAATCCCGGCAAGCTCAACTTCGGCTCGGCCGGCCCGGGCACCGGCACGCACCTGACGGCCGAGCTGTTCCAGGTCGCCACCGGCACCAAGATGACCCACGTGCCCTACAAGGGCAGCAGCCCGGCGCTGACCGACCTGATGGCCGGCAACCTCGACCTGATGTTCGACTACCCGGTGGTGGTGATGCCCTTCGTGCAGGCCGGCAAGCTCAAGCCGCTCGCCATGACCGGCCGCGCGCGGCTGTCGGTGATGCCCGAGGTGCCCACCGTGGGCGAGCTCGGCTTCCCGCGCGCCGAATCCTCGGCCTGGAGCGCGGTCTTCGTGCCCGCGAAGACGCCGCCCGAGGTCGTGAAGAAGCTCGGCGATGCGATCGCGCTGGCCATCGTCGACCCCGAGATGCTGCAGGTGACCGAGAAGTTCGGCAGCGTGCCGCTCAAGGACCTGCGCGACGCGAAGCTCGGCGAGTTCGTCAAGACCGAGATGGTGCGCTGGCGCGAGGTGGTTCAACAGTCGGGCGCCCGCATCGACTGAACCCGCGCCTCTTCCTTCCCTCCGCGACTCTTTCCTCCATGACCCCAGACCTGACCACGCTCCAGCCCCTGCGGCCCACGCTCTACCGGCTCGCGGCCGACGGCCGCTCGCTCGACTTCCTGTTCGCCCAGTGCCCGCAATGCCGGCAATTGAGCTTTCCGGCCAACGCACCGGGCTGCATGCATTGCGGCCACGCCATCGATGCCTCGGCGCAGGTGGCACGGCCCGGCGGCGGCACCCTGCTCGAGTACGTGACCCTGCACGTGCCGATGGTGCCGGGCCTGAGCGCGCCCAGCATCGCGGGCGACATCCGCATCGCCGAGCAGGTGGTGGAGGAAGGCGTGATCGGCGTGGCCGACGAGAGCCTGCTCGCGCCGGGCATGGCGCTGCGCGCGGTGGCGGTGCCGCTGCCCTCGGGCGAGCACTACGGCTGCCACTTCGTACCCGCGGATGCCCAAGGAGCCACGGCATGAGCGGCGGCAACTGGCTGGCCGGCAACGGCGGCGTCTACGTGGTGGGCATCGGCCTGCATCCTTATCAGTTCCCCAGCGACACGCCCTACACCCACCTGGGCCTCACGGCCGTGCGCGCCGCGTTGGCCGACGCCGGCCTGGCCTGGAAGCAGGTGCAGGCCGCGTACGTGGGCACCACCTCGATCGGCATGGCCGCGGGCCGCGTGATGCTGCGTCACCTGGGCTCGACCGGGCTCGCGGTGACGCAGGTCGAGAACGCCTCGGCCTCGGGCTCCTTCGCCTTCCGCCAGGCCTGCATGGAAGTGGCGCACGGCATCAGCGACGTGGTGCTCGCGATGGGCGTGGACAAGCACGGCGACGGCCGCCGCGCGGCCAACAAGGACGGGCTCGAACGCCTCAGCGACACCGCCACCATCCCGGCCGTGAAGTTCGCGCTGATGGCGCGCAGCTACCTGCGCGAGCACGGCGGCGGCATGGAATCGATGGCGAAGGTGGCGGTCAAGAACCATGGCAACGCCGCGCTCAACCCGTATGCGCAGTTCCGCAAGCCCCGCACGCTCGAGCAGGTGCTGGCCTCGCCCAGGGTGGCGGGCGACCTCACGGTGCAGCAGTGCTGCCCGCGCGGCGAAGGCGCCGCCGC
>NZ_JBZAYE010000286.1:0-8954 GCF_058244205.1 Variovorax sp. 20P10.2.4 | reverse complement strand
GGCGATCCGCCGCGAGACCGATGCCGCGCCGCGCGCGCGCACGCCGCGGCTCTCGCGCGCGGAGATCGTGCGCCGCAACAACTCGAGCGGCACCAGCGGCGTGCAGTTCAAGTCGCCGCGGCCCGACCATCCGGGCTACTGGATGGCGATCACCTTCATCGCCGGGCGCGGCACCGTCAGCAAGGCCTTCTCGGTGAAGACCCATGGCGAGCAGGCGGCCAAGCGCCTCGCGATCGCCGAGCGCGAGACGCAGCTCGCGCTCAAGCGGCAGCTCGACGACGCGGAGCTGGCGTCCTGATGGCGGCGCGTGCGTGCAAGGCCGGGCCCGCGGGCACGGCCGGGGCGGTGCTGCCATGAGCCTCAAATCGCTGAACCGGCTGCTGCGCGTGGCCTCGCACCTGCTCGACCAGGCCGCGGCCGACGTGCGGGCCTGCGGCCTCGAGCCGGCCACCGAGCAGGTGCACCGCATCGGCCGCGCGATGGTCGAGCTGATCGAGGTGCAGCGCCGGATCTATGCCGAGCAGCCCGAGCTGCAGCCGCGCACGCTCGTGGCCTCGCGCCGCGAGGCCGATGCCAACCGGCTGTTCACCCAGCTGATGCTCGAGGCGCTGGACCTCGAGGACGCCGGCAACGTGGCCGCCGCGCTCGAGAAGTACACGCAGTTCATCGGCCTCTCGCCCTCGCACCACCACCGCGAGATCGTGCGCGAGGAGATCCGCCGGCTGTCGGCGCCGGCCGTTCAGGCGTAGATCGGGTCCTCGGCCATCGCCTCGCACTGGTCCTGCAGCATCTGGACCTGGCCCTTCCAGTAGTCGCTGCTGCCGAACCAGGGGAAGTTGATCGGGAAGATCGGGTCTTCCCAGCGCCGCGCGAGCCAGGCGCTGTAGTGGATCAGGCGCAGCGTGCGCAGCGGCTCGATCAGCGCGAGCTCGCGGCGGTCGAATTCGCGGAACTGCTCGTAGCCGTCGAGCAGCCCCGAGAGCTGCGCGGTGCGCTGGGCGCGCTCGCCCGACAGCAGCATCCACAGGTCCTGCACCGCGAAGCCGGTGCGCGCGTCGTCGAGGTCGACGAAGTGCGGGCCGCCGTGGGGGCGGTCGGTCGGGGTCCAGAGGATGTTGCCGGGGTGCACGTCGCCATGCAGCCGCAGCTTGCGCGGGCCGTCGCCGGTGGCCGCCGCGCTCGAAAGCGGGGTCGCGGCGATCATCGCCAGCGCCTCGTTGCAGGCCTTCTCCCAGTCGCGCTGCACGTCGAGCGGCAGCTTGTCGTTCGCCAGCAGCCAGTCGCGCGAGGCGGTGCCGAAGTTCTGCAGGTCGAGCGCGGGCCGCGCCTCGAACGGGCGCGCGGCGCCCACGGTGTGGATGCGCGCGAGAAAGCGCCCGACCCATTCGAGCACCTCGAAGTCGTCGAGCTCGGGCGCGCGGCCGCCGCGGTAGGGGCTCACGCTGAAGGCGAAGCCGGCATGGCGGTGCAAGGTGGCGCCGCCGAAGGCCAGCGGCGGCACGGCGGGGACCTCGGCCGCGGCCAGTTCGAGCGAGAAGGCATGCTCCTCGAGGATCTCGGCCTCGCTCCAGCGGCCGGGCCGGTAGAACTTGACCACCACGGCCGGGTGCGGCTGCGGGTCTTCGAGGTGCACCTGGTAGACCCGGTTCTCGTAGGAGTTGAGCCCGGTGAGCCGGCCGTCGCCGTGCAGGCCGAGGCCCGCGAGCGCGTCGAGCACCACGTCGGGCGTGAGGCTCTCGTAGGGATGGGCAGGGTGGCCGGCGGGCGCCGCGGGGGAATCGGGAATCATGCGGCGATTGTCGTCGCCCGCACCCCGCGCGCTTTTCAGAGGCCGCCGGGGTGCGCGTGCAGCGACAGGATGTGGCCGGTGCGCGGATCGCCCTTGCCGGCCAGCACCTGGGCATAGGCCGCCTGCGCGGCCGCGCCGCCGTGGTGGTGCTCGGCGCGCAGCCAGGGGCTCGCGGCATCGGTCGCGCGCGCGGTGAAGGCCTGCCAGGCCGCCACCATGCGGCGGCTGAATTCCTCGGCGCTCCATTCGGCGGTGCGCTTCTTGATCTGCGCGGGCGCGAAGAACAGCGTGGCGCGCGGGCCCGCGAGCTCGCGGGTGGCGCCCTTCGAGGCCAGTTCGTCGACATGCGTGCCGCCGATCGCGCAGCTGTAGCGCAGGCCCGTGAAGCGCGCATGGATCGCCTCGCGCAGCGCGCCGTTGCCCGCGAAGTCGATGTAGACGCAGGGCGTGTCGGCGGGCAATTCGTCGAGCGCGTCGTAGCGCAGCACGCGGTGGTAGCAGCCCAGGCTCTCGCAGTAGCCGACGTTGGCGGCCGAGGTCAGGCCGACCACCTCGATGCCTTCGCGCTGGTGCAGCTGGAACGCGGTGCCGTAGGCCGTCTTGCTCGAGGCGCTCGACAGCAGCATGGTGCGCGCGCCGAAGAAGTCGTTGTCGGCCATGAAGTCGTCGATCAGCCAGGAGGTGATGAACAGCGGGCGCAGCAGCGCCTGCGTGTCCTCGCTGTCGGCGGTGTAGAGCGGGTCGGCATTGCAGCGGAAGTACTGGTTGTAGACCACCGGCAGCTCGGCGCGGTGCGCGGCGCCGTCGGCGAAGCGCTCGGGCGACAGCCGCGTCGGGCTCAGCACCGCGCCGGTGGCCATGGGCCAGTAGCCGTAGAGGCGCTCGCCCACGGCCACGCCCGGATGCAGCGACTGCACCACGCTCGCGAAGCCCCACACGGGGATGTTGCCCCAGGCCTCGTCGCCGGTGGGGAAGAAGCGCCAGTAGCTCATGGCGTCGCCGAAGGCGGCGTAGGTGATGTTGTTCGAGGTCAGCGCGAAGCTGTCGATGCGCACGCGCACCTGGCCGTCGGCCAGTGGCGTGTCGGTGCTGTCGTCGAGGCGGGTGTCGCCCAGTTGGCTCTTGCGGATCTGCAGGCTGAGGGTGGTGCTCATGGCGTGTCGAAGCTCCGTGGCTGCGCGGCGTTCCGGCCGCTGGGGTGGCAAGGGGTGCGTCGCGACGCACCGGTGAGTGCACGCCACGTTAGCCAAGCTTCGTGAAAGGCGCCATCGCGCCGGCGTCGCGCGCGTCGCACGCGGGACAAGCGCGCGCACGCAAAAAAGCCCCGCGGCGCGGGGCTTCGTCGTGGAGCGCGGGGGCTCAGGCGATCGTCAGTTCGACGTCGATGTTGCCGCGCGTGGCGTTCGAGTACGGGCAGACTTGGTGGGCCGTGTCGACCAGCTTCTGCTTCTGTTCGGCGTCGAGGCCGGGCAGCGTGATCGCGAGCTTGACCGCGATGCCGTAGGCGGCGCCGCCATTCGTCGGGCCGAGGGAGACGCTGGAGTCGATCGCCACGTCGTCCGGCACCTTGACGCCGATCTTCGGGCCCACGGCCTTCATCGCGCCGATGAAGCAGGCGGCGTAGCCGACCGCGAACAGCTGCTCGGGGTTGGTGCCGGGCTTGCCCGAACCGGGCGAGCTCAGCTGGACGTCGATCGCGCCGTCGCTGGATTTGCCGGCGCCGTCGCGGCCGCCCGTGGTGTGGGCCTGGGCGGTGTAGAGCACTTTGTCGAGCTTGGTGGTCATGGTGATGTTTCCTTGGTCGAAGTGGAACGGTGGTTGAAGAAAGCCGTCGTGGTCCGGAATGGCACGCGGCGGGAGAAACCTGTTGTAGTGATTGAAATGGCTTGCTTGCTCAGGCGGCCTTGCGGATGCGGTCGCGCAGCGCTTGAATCTGGTGGGTGAGGTCCACGAGCTCGGGCACCGAGCATTCGGAGGCCGCGAGCAGGCATTCGGGCACGTGGCCCGCGCGCGACTTGAGGCGGCGGCCCGCGGCCGTGAGCGTGATGTGCACGCGGCGCTCGTCGGCCACGTCGCGCACGCGGGCCACGAAGCCGTTGGCCTCGAGGCGCTTGAGCAGCGGGGTGAGCGTGCCGGAGTCGAGCGAGACGCGCTCGCCGAGTTCGGAGACCATGGGGCCGTCTTTTTCCCACAGGGCGAGCATCACCAGGTACTGCGGGTAGGTGAGACCGAGCTTGTCGAGCAGCGGCTTGTACAGGCGGGTCATGGCCAGCGAGGCGGAGTACATGGCGAAGCAGAGCTGGTTGTCCAGCTTCAGGAGTTCGTCTTGCGTGAGGGAGGGCATGGGCCGAATTATGGCACTCAATTAAATTGTGTGCAAAGTATTTCGTGCGACGGGGTTTTCGGGTCCCTCTCCCGGCGGGAGAGGGCAGGAAAACTCAGGGGCGCTTCATCAGGGCATCGGCCACCGCGGCAAAGCCCGGCAGCGTCAGCGGATCGTTGCCCGCGTTCGCCGCCACCGGATGCGCCGCGTAGCGCACGATCACCATCTGCGCCGCCGGGTCCACGTAGATGCTCTGGCCGTGGATGCCGCGCGCCATGTAGGCGCCGTGCGCGTTGTTCGACACCCACCACATGTTGCGGTACGACCAGCCCGGCAGAAGGCCGTAGCCGGCCTTCGCGAACTTGGCGGTGTCGCCGCCGCGGCGGATGTCGTCGACCACCGCCTTCGGGAACACCTGCTGCCCGTTGGGCGCGCGGCCGCCGTTGCGCAGGGTTTCGCCGAAGCGCGCGAGGTCGCGCAGCGTGGTGTTGAGGCCGCCGCCGCCCGACTCGGTGCCGATGCTGTCGACCATGAAGTAGGCGTCCTGCTCGGCGCCGATGCGGCGCCAGATCTTCTCGCTCAGCAGCTCGGCCAGCGACTGGTTGCTGGCGCGGCGCAGGATCCAGGCCAGCACCTCGGCATTGATGGTCTTGTAGCCGAAGGCCTCGTCGTGCGCGCCTTCCTTCTTCTGCAGCGCGAGGAACTCGTAGAAGGTCTTCGGGCCGCTGTAGCCGGGCGCGCGCGGAATGAAGCCGCCGGCGCGCGAGTAGTCCCAGATCTCGGCCTTGGGATCGGCGTAGTTCTCGGAGTAGCGCACGCCGATGGTCATGTCCATCACCTGGCGCACCGTGGCGTCGCCATAGGCGCTGTCCTTGAGCTCGGGCACGTACTTTGTGACCGGCGCCGCGGGATCGAGCTTGCCCTCGTCGGCGAGGATGGCCGCGAGCGTGCCGACGAAGGACTTGGTGACCGACATCGCGAGGTGCGGCCGCTCGGGCGTGAGCGCGCCGAAGTACTTCTCGTACACCACCTGGCCACGGTGCAGCACCAGGATGCCGTCGGTGTAGGTGTTGGCGATCATCTGGGCGACCGTGCTCTCCTCGCCCGACAGCGACTTGAAGCGGATGCCCTCGATCTGCTGGGGCGTCACGCCCGTGGCGGCCGGCAGCGGGCTCGCGGCGCCGCTGCCGCGCCACACGTTGGCGGTGGGCATGACCTCGCGCACGTGCGAGAAGGTCCAGCGGTTGCGCGGGAAGGCGTTGCCCGCGGGGTTCTCGAAGGTGATCTGCTTGTCGGGCGGCGGCGGAAAGCCGCGCATCCAGCCGAGCGCGTCGACGGAGGTGGCCGCGGGATCGGGCAGGGCCGCGGGCGCTGCCGGTGCCTGGGCGTGGAGGGAGGTGTTCACGGCGGAGAGGGTCAGGGCGGCCAGGGCCGCGCGCAGTCGCAGGGTCATGGTGAGGATGGAAGAAGAGGGGAGGGGCGGGGCGTTCGTCAGCGCCCGCTGAAGCGCGCGGGCCGGCGCTCGATGAAGGAGCGCACGCCCTCGGCCGCGTCCTCGCTGTTCGACAGCCGCTTCTGCGTCTCGATGAACTCGCCGACCGCGGCCAGCGGGCCCTGCTCGATCGCCTTGAGCACGTTGAGGCGCGTGGCCACGACCGCGAGCGGCGCCTGCGCGGCGATGCGCTGCGCGATCGCGAGCGCCTCGTCGAGCTCCTGGCCCGCGGGCACGACCTTCTGCACGAAGTTCAGGCGATAGGCCTCGGCGCTGCCGAACTCGTCGGCCGTCAGCAGGTGCAGCATCGCGTTGCCGAGGCCCGCGCGCTCGGCCATGCGCAAGGTGGCGCCGCCCGTGGCCATGATGCCGCGCTGCACCTCCATCTGCGAGAAGCGACAGTTGTCGGCCGCCACCACGATGTCGGCGCCGAGCATCAGCTCGATGCCCACCGTGAAGCAGATGCCCTTGACCGCCACCACCATCGGCTTGGTGCGCCGGCGGTAGCCCTCGAGGCCGAAGTCGTGCGGCTCCACCAGGCCCTGCGGGATCGCCTTCTCGCCGCGCTTCATGTAGTCGGCTACCGCGGGCAGGTCGAGGCCGGCCGTGAAGTGGTCGCCGAAGGCATGCAGCACGCCCACGCGCAGCTTCGGGTCGTCGTCCAGGCGGGTGTAGGCCTCGGCGAGCTGGCGGAACATCGGCGGCGTCCAGCCGTTGCGCTTGGCGGGCCGGTTGATGCCGATCAGCAGCACGTGGTCGAGCACCTGGGTGTCGATGCAGCCTTCGGTGGGCGGGGTGGTGGGCGTGGCGGTCATGGCGTTGCCTGTCTCCTCGTTCTTCGGCGCGTCAGTAGGTGTAGACGCCGCGGCCGGTCTTGCGGCCCAGCTGGCCGGCGGCGACCATTTCCTTCAGCAGCGGGCAGGGGCGGTACTTGGAGTCGCCGAACTGGTCGAGGTAGACCTCCATCACCGCGAGGCAGACGTCCAGGCCGATCATGTCGGCCAGTGCCAGCGGGCCGATCGGCTGGTTGCAGCCGAGCTTCATGCCGGCGTCGATGTCCTCGGCGGTCGCGATGCCCTCGGACAGCACGAAGAAGGCCTCGTTGATCATCGGCACCAGGATGCGGTTGACCACGAAGCCCGGCGCGTTCTTCACCGTGATCGGCGACTTGCCCAGGCGCTCGGCCAGTTCCTTCACCGTGTCGTGGGTGGCGTCGCTCGTGAGGTAGCCGCGGATCAGCTCGACCAGCGCCATCATCGGCACCGGGTTGAAGAAGTGCATGCCGATGAAGCGGTCGGCGCGCGAGGTGGCGGCGGCCAGCTGCGTGATCGAGATCGAGGAGGTGTTCGAGGCGATGATGACCTCGGGGCCCACGAGCTCGTCGACCTGCTTGAGGATCTTGAGCTTGAGCGCGTGGTTCTCGGTCGCGGCCTCGATCACGAGCTGCGCGCCCTTGAGGTCGTCGTAGTTGGTCGAGCCCTGGATCAGCGCCAGCGCGGCGTCCTTCTGCTCGGCCGTGAGCTTTTCCTTCTTGATCAGCCGGTCGAGGCTGCCCGAGACGGTGGCCAGGCCCTTGTCGACCGCCGCCTGCGCGACGTCGATCATCACCACCTTGACGCCCGCCACCGCACAGGCCTGCGCAATGCCGTTGCCCATCGTGCCGGCGCCGATGATGCCGACGGTCTGAATCGCCATGAGAAATGCTCCTTGAGAAAACGAAAGGGGAAGAAAAGAAAGAAAAGGCGGGCCAGCCGCCGTGCCGTCCATTGTGGATCAGCCCCGTGCCAGCGTCGTTGCCGCGGGCGACACGGGTGGCTTACAGTGCGCGCTCGCGCTTTTCCCCTCTTTTTCTTCCCTCCCGAACCGACAGAAGCCGCCATGACCACCCTCGGCACCCCCCTCTCCCCCTCGGCAACCCGCGTGATGCTCCTCGGCTCCGGCGAACTCGGCAAGGAGGTGCTGATCGCCCTGCAGCGCCTGGGCGTCGAGACCATCGCCGTCGACCGCTACGAGAACGCGCCCGGCCAGCAGGTGGCCCACCATGCGCGCACCATCGTCATGAGCGACCCCGCGCAGCTGCAGGCGCTGATCGAGGCCGAGAAGCCGCAGCTCGTGGTGCCCGAGATCGAGGCCATCGCCACGCCGATGCTGCAGCAGCTCGAGGACGCGGGCACGGTGCGCGTGATCCCCACGGCCCGCGCCGCCCGCCTCACGATGGACCGCGAAGGCATCCGCCGCCTGGCCGCCGAGACCCTGGGCGTGCCCACCAGCCCCTACAAGTTCTGCGATTCGCTCGCCGAGCTGCAGGCCGCGATCGACGGCGGCATCGGCTACCCCTGCATCGTGAAGCCCGTGATGAGCAGCTCGGGCAAGGGCCAGAGCAAGATCGACGGCCCGGCCGATGTGCGCAAGGCCTGGGACTACGCCATGGCCGGCGGCCGCGTGAGCCATGGCCGCGTGATCGTCGAGGGCTTCATCGACTTCGACTACGAGATCACGCTGCTGACGGTGCGCGCCAAGGATGCCGGCGGCGCCGTGAGCACCCGGTTCTGCGAGCCCATTGGCCATGTGCAGGTCAGCGGCGACTACGTCGAGAGCTGGCAGCCGCACCCGATGGCACCTGCCGCGCTGCAGAAGGCGCAGCAGATCGCCGAGGCGGTCACGGCCGATCTCGGCGGCCAGGGCCTGTTCGGCGTCGAGCTGTTCGTCAAGGGCGACCAGGTCTGGTTCAGCGAGGTCAGCCCGCGGCCGCACGACACCGGCATGGTCACCATGGCCACGCAGTGGCAGAACGAGTTCGAGTTGCATGCGCGCGCGATCCTCGGCCTGCCGGTGGACACCACGCTCAAGAGCCCGGGCGCCAGCGCGGTGATCTACGGCGGCGTCGATGCCCAGGGCATCGTCTTCGACGGCGTGGCCGAGGCGCTGCAGGTGCCGGGCGTGGACCTGCGCCTGTTCGGCAAGCCCGAGAGCTTCGTCAAGCGCCGCATGGGCGTGGCGCTGGCGCATGCCGCCGACGTGGAGACCGCGCGCACCAACGCCAAGGAAGCCGCCTCGCGCGTGAAGCCGCGCCAGGCCTGATCGCTTCGGTCGACGGCAGGCTGCGCGCGCGACAGCCGTAGCCAGTTTTCGCAAGCCGCGCCGCGCAGGCGCAGGCAAGGTGCCGGGGCTGACGAAAGACGCCGGCCCGGGAGGGATGCGGGTGCATGCGGATTCCGTCCGCGCGCGCCGCGCTCCACACTGGGTCGATCGATCGATCCACCGGAGACACCATGCTGCATCCCCAGGCCCGTGCGCTGCTCGACTTCATCGAGGCGCGCGGCATCCCGCCGACCCACACGCTGTCGCCC
>NZ_JBZAYE010000285.1:0-8983 GCF_058244205.1 Variovorax sp. 20P10.2.4 | reverse complement strand
ATCCCGTGCCCGGCGACAACATCGGCCTCACGCTGACCGACACCGCGAGCGGCCGCAGCGCCTTCTATGCGCCGGGCCTCGGCGCGCACAGCCCCGAGGTCGATGCCGCGATGCGCGCGGCCGACTGCGTGATGGTCGACGGCACCTTCTGGCGCGACGACGAGATGATCGCGCTGGGCTTCAGCCGCAAGACCGGCCGCAGCATCGGCCACCTGCCGCAGTCGGGACCGGGCGGCATGCTCGAATGGCTGGCCGACCTGCCCGCGCGCACGCGCAAGGTGCTGATCCACATCAACAACACCAACCCGATCCTCGACGAGGACTCGCCCGAGCGCGCCGAGCTCGACCGGCGCGGCATCGAGGTCGCCTTCGACGGCATGGAGATCGTGCTCTGAGCACGACGAACGAACAGCCAGGACCCAGGAGCCCATCATCGCCCTCATCGACATCTCCCTCGCGCCGCCACGCACGCCCAGCGGCGAGCCGGCCTGGAGCCACGCCGAGTTCGAGGCGCAGCTGCGCGCCAGGGGCAAGGCCTATCACATCCACCATCCGTTCAACCGCATGCTCAACGAGGGCCGCGCCACGCCCGCGCAGGTGCGCGGCTGGGCAGCGAACCGTTTCTACTACCAGATCGCGATTCCCGTGAAGGACGCGGCGATCCTCTCCAACTGCCCCGAGCGCGAGGTGCGGCGCGGCTGGGTGCAGCGCATCGTCGACCACGACGGCAGCGGCGACGATCCCGGCGGCATCGAGGCCTGGATCGGCCTCGGCATCGCGACCGGCCTCGCGCGCGAAGAGATCGTCGACCTGCGCCACGTGACGCCCGCGATGCGCTTCGCGGTCGATGCCTACGTGAACTTCGCGCGCCGCGCGCCCTGGCAGGAGGCCGTGTGCTCCTCGCTGACCGAGCTGTTCGCGCCCGAGATCCACAAGCAGCGGCTGGCCGGCTGGCCCGAGCACTATCCGTGGATCGAGCCCGGCGGCCTGGCCTACTTCCGCAACCGCGTGAGCCAGGCGCGGCGCGACGTCGAGCAGGGCCTGGCGCTCACGCTCGAGCACTTCGCCACGCGCGCCCAGCAGGAGCGCGCGCTCGACATCCTGCAGTTCAAGCTCGACATCCTCTGGGCCATGAACGATGCGATGGCGCTGGCCTACGGCGTGACGCCGGCCGCCGAGGGAGGTGCCGCATGAGCGCGCCCACGCTCGACAGCCGGCCCGGCATCGCCGAGGGCTTTCGGCTGCAGTGGGAGCCCGCGCAGGACTGCCATGTGCTGCTCTACCCCGAGGGCATGGTCAAGCTCAACCAGAGCGCGGGCGAGATCCTCAAGCGCTGCGACGGCCAAAGCGACGTGCGCGCGATCGTGCTCGACCTCGAGGAATGCTTCGACACCACCGGCCTCGGCAAGGAGGTGCTGGCCTTCCTCGAGATCGCGCTCGCGCAGCGCTGGGTGGTGCTGAAGTGAGCGCGACGGCGGCACTGCCGGGTCCGCCGCTGTGGCTGCTGGCCGAGCTCACCTACCGCTGCCCGCTGCACTGCGCCTTCTGCTACAACCCGGTCGATTTCGCCGGCCATGCCGACGAGTTGCCCACCGAGGACTGGCTGCGCGTGCTGCGCGAGGCGCGCGAACTGGGCGCGGTGCAGTGCGGCTTCTCGGGCGGCGAACCGCTGCTGCGCGACGACCTCGAAGTGCTGGTGGCCGAGGCCCGGCGCCTGGGCTACTACACCAACCTGCTGACCTCGGGCGTGGGCCTGAGCGAGGCGCGCGCGGCGGCGCTCAAGGCCGCGGGCCTCGACCACGTGCAGCTCTCGTTCCAGGACTCCACGCGCGAGATGAACGACTTCCTCTCGCACACGAAGACCTTCGACCTCAAGCAGAAGGTGGCCGGCCTGATCAAGGCCAACGGCTGGCCGATGGTGCTCAACGTGGTGATCCACCGGCTCAACATCGACCACATCGACCGCATCGTGGAGATGGCCGAGGCCATGGGCGCCGAGTACCTCGAGCTCGCCAACACCCAGTACTACGCCTGGGCGCGCGAGAACCGCGCCCACCTGCTGCCCACGCGCGAGCAGATGCGCAAGGCCGAGGTCGCCACCGAGGCCTGGCGCCGCAAGCTCGACGGCCGCATGCGGATCTTCTTCGTGGCGCCCGACTACCACGAGGCCGCGCCCAAGAAATGCGTGAACGGCTGGGGCAGCATGTTCATGACCGTCGCGCCCGACGGCACCGCCCTGCCCTGCCACACGGCGCGCATGCTCCCGGGCCTCGAGTTCCCGAACCTGCGCGAGACCAGCGTGCGCAGCGCCTGGCGCGATTCGGAAGGCTTCAACCGCTACCGCGGCACCGGCTGGATGAAGGAGCCCTGCAGCAGCTGCGAGCACAAGGAGCGCGACCTCGGCGGCTGCCGCTGCCAAGCCTACATGCTGGCGCACGACGCCGCGGCGGCCGACCCGGTGTGCGCCAAGAGCCCCGCGCACGGCGAGGTGCTGGAGGCCGTGCGCCGCGCCGACGCGGGCGAGCTGCCGGCGCAGCCGCTGGTGTTTCGCGATCCGAAGGCCTCGCGGCGATTCGTCGCGGCCGACGACGCGCTGTCGCTGCCCCACGGGCACAACTGAGGGACAGGGGTGCGGTCCGCGGGGTGACCTGCGACAATCGCCGGTTCGCCCGACCGACCCCTTCTACTTGGCCCTACCGTGTCTTTCGCCTCCGAAACCCGCCGCCGCCGCACCTTCGCGATCATTTCCCACCCCGACGCCGGCAAGACCACGCTGACCGAGAAGCTGCTGCTTTTCTCCGGCGCGATCCAGATCGCCGGCTCGGTGAAGGCGCGCAAGGCCTCGCGCCACGCGACCTCCGACTGGATGGAGATCGAGAAGCAGCGCGGCATCTCGGTGGCCTCGTCGGTGATGCAGATGCTGTATCGCGACCACGTGATCAACCTGCTCGACACGCCCGGCCACAAGGATTTCTCGGAAGACACCTACCGCGTGCTCACGGCGGTCGACTCGGCGCTGATGGTGATCGACGCGGCCAACGGCGTGGAAGCGCAGACCCGCCGCCTGATCGAGGTCTGCCGCCAGCGCGACACGCCGATCATCACCTTCGTCAACAAGATGGACCGCGAGGTGCGCGAGCCGCTCGACATCCTCGACGAGGTGGAGCGCGAGCTCGGCATGCCCTGCGTGCCGATGACCTGGCCCGTGGGCCAGGGCAAGAGCTTCCGCGGGATCATGAACCTGCGCACGCAGGCCATGACGGTGTTCGAGTCGGGCAGCGAGCGCCTGCCGCAGGACTTCGAGACCATCCCCTTGAGCGAACGCGACACGCTCGCCAAGCGCTTCGGCGCCGACTTCGAGACCGCCATGGACAGCATGGAACTCGCCACCGGCGCCTCGCCCACCTGGGACCGCGAGGCCTTCCTCGCGGGCAAGCAGACACCGGTGTTCTTCGGCTCGGGCGTGAACAACTTCGGCGTGATGGAAGTGCTCGACGCGCTGGTCGACCTCGCGCCCTCGCCGCAATCGCGCACCAGCACCACGCTGGTCAACCGCCAGCCGGTGACCAAGGAGATCCAGCCCGAGGACAAGGACTTCGCGGGCGTGGTCTTCAAGGTGCAGGCCAACATGGACGCCAACCACCGCGACCGCATCGCCTTCGTGCGCATGGCCTCGGGCAAGTACACGCCGGGCATGAAGCTCAAGGTGCAGCGCACCGCCAAGGAACTGCGCCCCACCAGCGTCGTGACCTTCATGAGCCAGCGCCGCGAGGCGGTCGAGGAAGCCTATGCGGGCGACATCGTGGGCTTCACCACCCATGGCGGCGTGCAGCTCGGCGACACCATCACCGACGGCGCGAGCCTGCAGTTCACCGGCCTGCCCTTCTTCGCGCCCGAGCTGTTCATGACCGTGATCCTCAAGAACCCGCTGCGCACCAAGCAGCTGCAGCAGGGCCTGGCCCAGCTCGGCGAGGAGGGTGCGATCCAGGTGTTCCGCCCCGAGATCGGCGGCCCGATGCTGCTGGGCGCGGTCGGCCAGCTGCAGTTCGAAGTGGTGCAGCACCGGCTGAAGGCCGAGTACGACGCCGACGTGCGGCTGGAGGGCTGCCAGTACACCGGCGCGCGCTGGATCACGGCCGACACGCCGGCCGAGCTGCGCGAGTTCGTCAACGCCTATCCGCAGCGCATGGCCAAGGACGCGGCCGACACGCTGGCCTTCCTGTGCACCTCGCCGTACGACGTGCGGCTGGCGCAGGAACGCTTCCCGAAGATCCATTTCCATCCGCTGCGCGAACACGCGGGGCTGGCGCTGCAGAGCGCGGGCTGAGCAGGCAGGCAGTCTGCCGGGGTTCGCGCGCCACCCAGGAGAACCCCATGGACACCTACATCGAAGTCGCCGGCCAGGGCGACATCGCCGAAACCGTGGTCGAGCAGCGCGCCGCGCTCACGCTCACCGTGAAGGCCTCGAAGGCGGAAGCGGCCTTCGAGGAGGCGACCCGGCTGCGCAACGACACCATCCGCGCGCTCAAGGCCGCGGGCCTCGGCGCCGACGAGATCAGCGAGGGCGGCCGCGACACCTGGCAGCCGTGGTACCGCCGCAAAAGCGCGGGGCAGGAGGTCTCGCACCGCGTGCTGCTGCGCTGCCGCGACACGCAGCGCCTGTACCTCGCGATCGACGCGCTGCAGCCGCTGTTCGAGAACGCGCGCCATTCGCTCTCGGTCGACATGCTGCAGCCGCGCTTCGACGCCTCGGCCGAGGCCGAATCGGCGGCGCGCGCGGCCGCGATCCAGCAGGCGCGCGCCCGGGCGCAGGTGATCGCGCGCGAGGCCGGCGTGTCGCTCGGCTCGGTGGCGCAGGTGGAGGAACTCGGCGCCGACGCCGACCGCACGGGCTCCTATGGCGACTACGGCTTCGCGATGGCCGCGGCCGCGCCGCTGGCGGCCTCGGCGGCCGACGACTTCGAAGCGATCGACGGCGCCTCGCGCGTGCGCCGGCTGCGCTTTCGCGTGCGTTTCCTGATCAGCTAGCTGCCCGTCGAGGCGTAATGCCTCAAGCCCAGCCCCCACACGCGGAACGCCAGCGCGAGGAAGACGAAGCCCGCCAGCGGCGACACCCAGCCCACCCAGTGCGGCGCGCCGAGCGGATCGGGCCGCCCGAGGATCAGCAGCGCCGGGTAATAGGCCACGCAGGCCAGCGGCACCGCGAAGGTGAGCAGGCGCTGGAACCAGCGCGCGTAGAGCGCCAGCGGATACTGCGCCGCCTGCACGCCGCCATAGGTCAGCACGTTGGCGATCTCCAGGCTCTCGACGGTCCAGAAGGCCAGCGTGCCCTGCAGCACCAGGATGCCGAGGAACAGCGCCACGCCGCCGGCCAGCGCGAACAGCGCGACGGCCACCGCCTCGGGCGTCCAGGCGATGCCGGCCTGCGCGGTCGCGAAGCCGATCACCGCCAGCCCCTGCAGCAGCCGGCCCATGCGGCTGATGCGGAAGTCGTGGCCCATGAGCTGCAGCGCGAGCGGGCGCGGGCGCAGCAGCAGGCGATCGAAGGCGCCGCTGCGCAGGAACTCGGTGCCCAGCACGTCGAAGCCGCGGCCCAGGGCATCGGCCAGCGCGAACATGCAGTTGACCAGGCCATAGAACAGCGCGACCTCGCCGAGGGTCCAGCCGCGCACTTCGCCGAAGCGGTGGAACATGGCCCAGACCGCGACCACCTCGATGCCGGTGACGAGGAACTGGCCCACCGTCAGCATGAGCGCCGAGGCCGGGTAGCGCGCCTGCGCGCCGACCGAGGCCTTCACCAGCCGCAGGAACAGCGCGATCGATCCCGGGGACCTGCTCATGCCGACCTCACCCGCCCTGCACCTGCAGCCTGCGCATGGTGCGCACCAGCAGCCAGCGGCCGATGGCCACCAGCAGCGCGATCCAGAAGCATTGCAGCGCGAGCCCCAGCAGCGCGTCGGCGCCGCGCAGCTGGCCGAAGTACAGCCGCGCGGGAATGTCCATCAGCCCGGCCAGCGGTTGCACGAGCAGCGCCGTCTGCCAGGCATCGGGCAGCAGCGCGAGCGGCAGCAGGTTGCCCGACAGCACGATCACCAGCGGCGCCGACAGCGCGTTGATGCCGCGCTCGTTGAGCGCCGACAAGGTCGCGACGTTGAGCAGCATCACCATCGCGGTCGACAGCGCCAGGCCCAGCCCCATCGACAGTGCGAAGGCCAGCGCGGCCGCCACGCCCACCGGCGGCTGCCAGGCCCAGGCGCCGAGCCCCAGCAGCGGCAGCGCGACGGCGGCGAAGCCCAGCATCAGCGCCGCGCGTGGCAGCAGGCGCGCGGCGATCCAGCCCGCGCTGCGCGCATACCAGAGCGCATAGGCATCGACCGGGCGCAGCCGGTCGTAGGCCACCGAGCCGGTGCGCACCGACTGCGCCACCTCGGGATCGACCAGCCAGGGCATCAGCACCAGCAGGCCCTGCGCGAGCCAGGTGTAGGTGATGGCGTGCTCGAGCGACATCGGCGCCTGCGCGGCCGCCGAGGCGCCGCCGTAGAAGGCCGCGAACACCATCACCTTGATGCCGCCCCACCAGCACTGCGTGCCGAAGCCCGCGAGCGCGGCGGTGCGGTACTGCAGCATCTGCAGGAAGCGCGAGGCGAAGGCCGCGGTGTAGGGGCGCGCGATCTCGCGCCATCCGTCCGTCATGCGTCGGCCGCTCCATGCATCGCATAGAAGCGCGCGATCACGGCCTCGATCGCCAGCCCCTCGAGCCGGATGTCCTCCACCGCATGCTCGGCCGCGATGCGCGCGATCAAGGCCGGCGCGGAGACGACCGCGGGATCGAAGTCGAGCACCAGCGTGCGGCCGTCGCGCGCGTTCACGCGCACGCCGGGCCAGTGGGCGCCGAGATCGTCGGGCAATTGCGCCTCCTGCGCGAAGTCGACCACCAGCCGGCGCTCGGCCAGCACCTGCGCGCGCAGCGCCTCGACCGGGCTGTCGGCCAGCACGCGGCCATGGCCGATCACGATCACGCGCCGCGCGAGCGCCTCGATGTCGTGCATGTCGTGCGTGGTCAAGAGCACCGTGGTGCCGCGCTCGCGGTTGGCGCGGCGCACGAAGTCGCGCACCGCGAGCTTCGAGGGCGCATCGAGGCCGATGGTGGGCTCGTCGAGGAACAGGATCTCGGGCTCGTGCAGCAGCGCGGCCGCGATCTCGGCGCGCATGCGCTGGCCCAGCGAAAGCTGGCGCACCGGCTGGTCGAGCACGCGCTCGAGGCTCAGCAGCGCGACCAGCTCGTCGCGCGTGCGGCGGTAGCGCTCGCGGTCGACGCGGTAGATGTCGCGCAGCAGGTCGAAGCCCTCGCCCACCGGCAGGTCCCACCACAGCTGGGTGCGCTGGCCGAACACCACGCCGATGCGGCCCACGTGGCGCTCGCGGTCGGCGAAGGGATCGCGCCCGTCGATGCGCACGCTGCCGCCGTCGGGCCGCAGGATGCCCGAAAGGATCTTGATGGTGGTGGACTTGCCCGCGCCGTTGGGACCGATGAAGCCCAGCAGCTCGCCGCGCTCGAGCGCGAAGGACACGCCCGCGAGCGCCTCGACCGTGCGATGGCGGCGGTGCAGCAGGCCGCGCACGGCACCGAGCACGCCGGGGTCGCGCTCGGCGATGCGGTAGGTCTTGAGGAGGCGGTCGACGACGATCTGGGACATGGGCGGGCCGCGCCGGTGCGGTCTGCGCGACCGGCCGGCGGGGGCGGGATGCTACACGAAAGCGCGGCGCGCGCGGCCACCGGTACGATCCGCGCTCCTGCCGTGCCGTCCGCCATGTCCTCCTCCACCACGTCTTCCTCCCTCCCCGCCTCGCCCGACCGTCTGCTGCCGCTGGGCCAATGGCCCGCCACCGCGCGCGCCACGCTCGCGGGCGTGTTCACCGACATCGACGACACGCTGACCACCGAGGGCGCGATCACCGCCGACGCACTCGCAGCGCTCGGCGCGCTGCGCGCGGCCGGGCTGCACGTGGTGGCGATCACCGGCCGGCCCGTGGGCTGGAGCGAGCCCTTCGTCAACGCCTGGCCGGTCGATGCGATCGTGGCCGAGAACGGCGCGGTGGCGCTGCTGCCGCTGCCCGGCGGCGGCATCGGCAAGCGCTACCAACAGGACGCGCCCACGCGCGCCGCCAACTACCGGCGCATGCAGGCGGTGCTGGCGCGCATCGAGGCGGAGATTCCGGGCGCCGGCCGCGCCACCGACTCGCCGGGCCGCGAGACCGACATCGCGATCGACCACAGCGAGTTCGTACGGCTCGACGAGGCCACCATCGCGCGCGTGGTGGCGCTGATGCGCGGCGAGGGCATGCATGCCACCGTGAGCAGCATCCACGTCAATGGCTGGTACGGCGGCAACGACAAGCTAGAGGGCGCGCGCTGGATCGTGCGCGAGCTCTGGGGCCGCCGGCTCGACGACGAGATCGCGCGCTGGGCCTACGTGGGCGACTCGACCAACGACCAGCTGATGTTCCGCAGCTTCGCGCACAGCATCGGCGTGGCGAACGTCGCGCGCTTCGTGCCGCAGCTGGAGTTCTTGCCGCACTACGTGACGCGCGGCGAGCGCGGCGCGGGCTTCGGCGAAGCGGTGGCCGCGATCCTCGCGGCGCGACCGAACTAAGGCGCGGCACGCCGGCGCAGCGGCGCCCATTGGTTCCAGGTGCCCACGGCCGCGACCAGCAGCAGCACGCCCGCGTAGCCCTCGACCGTCGCCAACAGGCCCAGCGGCGCGACCAGGAAGCCCGCGAGCATCGCCGGCAGGCTGAAGGCCAGGTAGCTCACCACGAAGATCGCCGCGAACAGTTCGCCGCGTTCATGGGACTGGGCCAGCGGCGCGAGCGTCTGCACCAGCGCCGAGAAGGCGCCGCCGAAGCCGATGCCGGCCACCGCCGTGCCGACGAAGAACAGCGCCAGCGAACGCGTGGCGAGTGCCGCCAGCAGCAGCACCAG
>NZ_JBZAYE010000284.1:0-9022 GCF_058244205.1 Variovorax sp. 20P10.2.4 | reverse complement strand
TGCGCGCGAAGGTGCCGCGGAATTGCGGGAAGGCCTCGGCCAGCGCGGGCAGCAGCACGGCGCGGATGCGGTTGCGCGTGAAGCGCGCGTCGCTGTTGGTCGGGTCCTCGATCCAGGGCAGCCCGGTGGCCGCGAGCCATGCGCGGATCTCGCTGCTCGGCACCGCGAGCAGCGGCCGGTGGAAGTCGATGCCGCCGCGCAACGCATGCGCGGGCATGGCCGAAAGACCCGGCAGCCCCGCGCCGCGCGACAGGGCCAGCAGCAGGGTCTCGATCTGGTCGTCGGCGTGATGGCCCAGCGCGATGGCGCGCACGCCCTCCTCGCGCGCCATTGCTGCCAGCGCTTCGTAGCGCGCGCGCCGCGCCGCATCCTCGGGGCTGTCGCCGGCCGTATGGCGCGCATCGACGCGCCGCACGCTCACGGGAACGCCGAGCCGCTCGCCGACCGCGCGGCAATGGCGCTCGAAATCGTCGGCCGCCGACTGCAGGCCGTGATGCACGTGCAAGGCACGCACCTGACCCGGCCAGCGCGCGGCGCAGGCCGCCAGCAGTGCGGTGGAATCGGCGCCGCCGCTGAAGCCCACGGCCAGCGGCAGATACGCCGGCTCGAACGCGGCCATGGCCCGTTCGAAGGCGGCGGTCATGGCGGTGCCGCGGCCGGCTCAGCGGCCGGCGTCGGCCTTGGTGTCGGTGAAGCGGCCGTAGCTTTGCAGGCGCTCGTAGCGGCGGTCGAGCAGTTCGCGCGGCTTCAGGTCGCTGACCTGGCGGAACGCATCGTTGAGCGCGCGCTTGAGGAAGGCGGCCATCTGGCGATGGTCGCGGTGCGCGCCACCCACCGGCTCGCTCACGATCTTGTCGACCAGGCCCAGGGCCTTGAGACGGTGCGCGGTGATGCCAAGCGCGTCGGCAGCTTCCTGCGCCTTCTCGCTGGTCTTCCAGAGGATCGACGCGCAGCCTTCGGGGCTGATCACCGAATACACGGAGTACTGCAGCATCAGCACCTGGTCGCCGACCGAGATCGCCAGCGCGCCGCCGGAGCCGCCCTCGCCGATGATGGTCACGATGATCGGCACCTCGAGCTGCGCCATCTCGAAGATGTTGCGGCCGATGGCCTCGGACTGGCCGCGCTCCTCGGCGTCGATGCCAGGATAGGCACCGGGCGTGTCGACGAAGGTGAAGACCGGTAGCTTGAACTTCTCGGCCGTCTTCATGAGGCGCAACGCCTTGCGGTAGCCCTCGGGCTTGCTCATGCCGAAGTTGCGCGCGGTGCGCTCCTTGGTGTCGCGGCCCTTCTGGTGGCCGAGCACCATGCAGGGCGTGCCGTTGAAGCGCGCGAGACCACCGACGATCGAGAGGTCGTCCGAGAAGTGGCGGTCGCCATGCAGTTCGACGAAGTCGGTGAAGATCTCGTGGACGTAGTCGAGCGTGTAGGGGCGTTCCGGATGCCGTGCGATCTTGGTGATCTGCCAGGGCGTCAGGTCGCTGTAGATGTCCTTGGTGAGCTGCTGGCTCTTTTTGCCGAGCTGATCGATTTCTTCCGAGATGTCGACCGCGGATTCGGTCTGCACATAGCGCAATTCTTCGATCTTGGTTTCGAGTTCCGCGATGGGTTGCTCGAAGTCTAGGAAGGTTCGTTTCGCCAACGTCTTCTCCTGTTTTTCAGTATGCGACGACCGGCGCCGGGTCGAGAGAGCGCCAAATATACCAAGTCGCCACGCTGCAATACGGGGCCCAGGCCACAGCCACGTCACGGGCATCGCTGCGGCTGACCGGATCCCCCGAAAAATAATTGACGCTGATGCCGTTGAGCAGCCCCAGGTCGTCCACGGGCAGCACGTTGGGCCGCATCAGGTGGAAGATCAGGAACATCTCGGCGGTCCAGCGGCCGATGCCGCGGATGGCGACGAGCTCGTCGATGATGAGCTCGTCGGCCATGTCGTTCCAGGCGTCGACATGCACCTTGCCCGAGTCGAAGTGCAGCGCCAGGTCGACCAGGTAGTCGATCTTGCGCACCGACAGGCCGGCCGCGCGCATGTCGTCGACCTTGAGCTTGAGCACGTTGCGCGGCGTGAGCTTGCGCGGCAGCGCGGCGAAGCGGTCCCAGACCGATTGCGCGGCCTTCACCGAGATCTGCTGCCCGACGATGCTGCGCGCCAGCGTGACGAAGGCGTCGCCATGCGACTCGAGGCAGGCGTCGCCGAACTGCGGAATCAACCGCTTCATCACGCGGTCCTTCTTGGACAGGTGCCTGCAGGCCTCCTCCCAATAGTCCGGCGTGATGATCTCGACGCTCGTCTTGGGCAGGGTGGGCATGGGATTGGTCGTTCCGTTCACTGGGCAACGGCCCAGGTGGTGCCGGTGGGCGAGTCCTTGAGCACGATGCCCTGGTCGAGCAGCTCCTTGCGGATGCGGTCGGCCTCGGCGAAGTTCTTCGCGGCCTTGGCATCGGCACGCTGTGCGATCAGCACCTGGATGGCCGCGTCGTCGAGCGCGCTGCCCGCCTGCAGGAAGGCCTGGGGGCTGTCCTGCAGCAGGCCGAGCACGCCGCCCAGCGCCTTGAGCAGGCCCGCGCTCTCGGCCGAGCGCGTGCGGTTGACCTCGCCCGCGAGCTCGAACAGAACGGCGATCGCCTCGGGCGTGCCGAAGTCCTCGTCCATCGCGGCCTTGAAGCGGGCCGCGTGCGGCTGCGTCCAGTCGATCGCCACGCTCGCCGGCGCCACCGCGTCCAGCGCGGTGTAGAGGCGCTTGAGCGAATTGCGCGCATCGTCGAGATGCACGTTGCTGTAGTTCAGCGGGCTGCGGTAGTGCGTGCGCGCGACGAAGAAGCGGATGGTCTCGGCGTCGTACTTCTTGAGCACGTCGCGGATCAGGAAGAAGTTGCCCAGGCTCTTGGACATCTTCTCGTCGTCGACGTTGATGAAGCCGTTGTGCATCCAGGTGCGCGCGAACGGCGCCTGGCCGGTCGCGCCTTCGGATTGCGCGATCTCGTTCTCGTGGTGCGGGAACTGCAGGTCGGCGCCGCCGCCGTGGATGTCGAAGCGTTCGCCCAGCAGGTCGCAGGCCATGGCCGAGCATTCGATGTGCCAGCCCGGGCGGCCGGGTCCGAACTCGCTGGCCCACTTCACCTCGTCGGGCTCGCTGGGCTTGGCGCTCTTCCAGAGCACCGGATCGAGCGGATCGTCCTTGCCGTCGAGCACGGCCACGCGCTCGCCCGCATGCAGCTCGTCGAGCGACTTGCCGCTGAGCTTGCCGTAGCCGGGAAACTTGCGCACCGCGTAGTTCACGTCGCCGTTGGGCGCGCGGTAGGCCAGGCCCTTCTGCTCGAGCGTGCCGATCATCGACAGCATCTGCGGAATGAACTCGGTGGCACGCGGCTCGTGCGTGGGGCGCTCGATGCCAAGCGCATCGGCGTCCTCGTGCAGCGCATCGATCATGCGGTCGGTCAGCGCGCGGATGCTCTCGCCGTTCTCGACCGCGCGGCGGATGATCTTGTCGTCGATGTCGGTGATGTTGCGCACGTAGGTCACGGCAAAGCCGCTGGTCTTGAGCCAGCGCTGGACCACGTCGAAGGCGATCATCGAGCGCGCATGGCCCAGGTGGCAGAAGTCGTAGACCGTCATGCCGCAGACGTACATGCGCACTTGACCGGGCCGCAAAGGGGAGAACTCCTCCAGTTCACGCGAAAGCGTGTTGTAGATGCGCAGACTCATGAGATTCGGAAAGCGTCGTGTCGCGCTCGTGCGATGCGGGCGAACGACGGTGTTTTCAGGGGTGATGGGGCTGTGGCGACGAGGCGGCTGGACAGGGCCCCTCGGCTACAATGCCGGGCAGTATAAACGGCTGCCGCCGAGTCTTCTTCCGGGTGTTTTCGAGCCCTTGCGCAGCGCAAGGCTTGCTCCCGACCCGGCTCCACCCCGCCCCCAATTCCGCAGCATTCGTGCCGCACTTTTGCAGAGGCTTCATGAAGAACGCCGTGTTTCCCAGACTTTCGATCGCCATCGCCCTGCTGTTCGGCCTGTGGGCCTCCGCGGCCCAGGCCAACGACTACGACGACGTCAACCTGCTGCTGCGCCAGGGCAAATCGAACGAGGCGCTGGCCAAGGCCGACACCTACATCGCCGGCAAGCCGCGCGATCCGCAGATGCGCTTCCTGCGCGGCGTGATCCTCACCGAGCAGGGCAAGAAGGACGAGGCCGTCAAGACCTTCACCCAGCTCACGCAGGACTTCCCCGAGCTGCCCGAGCCCTACAACAACCTCGCGGCGCTCTATGCCTCGCAGAGCCAGTTCGACAAGGCGCGCGATGCGCTCGAGACCGCGCTCAAGCTCAACCCCAACTACGCCACGGCCGAGGAAAACCTCGGCGACGTGTATGCGCGCCTCGCTGCCCAGTCCTACACCAAGGCCCAGCGCTTCGCGACCACCAACACCAGCGTCGCGCCGAAGCTGGAACTGATCCGCCAGATCTTCACGCCGAAGACCGAGGCCGACGCGGCCGCACTGCCCGGCGCCGCGCCCGTGGTGCGCAAGCCGGTCGGCCGCACCAGCAAGTAGGCGGCGAAAGCCAGCCGCTCGCACGCACCCGCGCAGCCGCACGCCGGAACGTTTGCCGCAGGCTCGCGCTCTCACGGCCAGCCTTCATCCTTTTCATCCCTCGGACACGGAGCTCTTCCTTGACGATCCAAGCCCTCTCCCGTTTCAGCCGCCGCGGCGCCCTCGTGCTCGCGGCCACCCTCGCCATCGCCGCCACGGCCCATGCCCAGGCGCAGCAGCGCGTGAAGCTCGCGACCTCGGCCGGCGACATCGTGGTCGAGCTCGATGCGGCCAAGGCGCCGAAGACGGTCGAGAACTTCCTGCAGTACGTCAAGGACAAGCACTACGACGGCACCGTCTTCCACCGCGTGATCGACGGCTTCATGATCCAGGGCGGCGGCTTCACGGCCGACCTGCAGCAGAAGCCCACGCGCGCGCCGATCCCGCTCGAGGCGAGCAACGGCCTGAAGAACGACAAGTACACGATCGCCATGGCGCGCACCGGCAACCCGAACTCGGCCACCTCGCAGTTCTTCATCAACGTGAAGAACAACGACTCGCTCAACGCCCCCAACCCCGATGGCTACGGCTACACGGTGTTCGGCAAGGTGGTGGCGGGCACCGACGTGGTCGACAAGATCCGCGGCGTCGCCACCGGCAACAAGAACGGCATGCAGAACGTGCCGGTCACGCCCGTCGTGATCCAGTCCGCCACCCTGGCGAAGTAAGCCGGCCCCGCCAGGCATCCACCCCTTTCAAGGAGCATCAGCATGAGCAATCCCCAAGTCGACCTGCATATCCAGAACCTCGGCGTCATCACGCTCGAACTCGACGCCGCGAAGGCGCCGAAGTCGGCCGCCAACTTCATCGAGTACGTGAAGAAGGGCCACTACGACAACACGGTGTTCCACCGCGTGATCCCCGGCTTCATGGTGCAAGGCGGCGGCTTCGAGCCCGGCATGAAGCAGAAGCCCACCGGCGCCGAGATCGAGAACGAAGCCAACAACGGCCTCAAGAACGATGTCTACACCGTCGCCATGGCCCGCACCAGCGCGCCGCACTCGGCCACCGCGCAGTTCTTCATCAACGTGGCCGACAACGGCTTCCTCAACCACACCGCGCCCTCGGCCCAGGGCTGGGGCTACGCCGTGTTCGGCAAGGTGGTCAAGGGCACCGAGGTGGTCGACAAGATCAAGGCCGTGAAGACCGGCCGCAAGGGCTTCCATGACGACGTGCCGCTCGAGGACGTCGTGATCGAGAAGGCCGTCGTCGTCGGCGAATGACGGCACGGCCGACGGCGGCATGAACACGGCAGCCACGCCTCCCGCGGCCTTCGCGGAACTGGTGGCGCCTGCCGCATGGCGCACCGTCGACCTGATCTCCGACCTGCACCTGCAGGCCGGCGAGCCCGCCACCTTCGAGGCCTGGCGCGGCTATCTCGAGACCACGCCGGCCGACGCGCTGGTGGTCCTCGGCGACCTGTTCGAGGTCTGGGTCGGTGACGACGCGGCCGCCGAGCCGGGCTTCGAGGCCCAGTGCGCCGAGCTGCTGCGCCGCACGGCCGCGCGGCTGCCGGTGTTCTTCATGCACGGCAACCGCGACTTCCTCGTCGGCGCCGCGCTCGCCGCCCGAAGCGGTCTCACGCTGCTCGACGATCCCACGGTGCTGGTGCTGCACGGCGAACGCTGGCTGCTGAGCCATGGCGACGCGCTGTGCCTGGACGACACCGACTACCTGCGCTTTCGCGCCCAGGTGCGCACGCCCGAATGGCAGTCGGCCTTTCTCGCGCGCCCGCTCGCCGAGCGTCGTGCCCTCGCACGTGCGATGCGCGTGCAGAGCGAGGACCGCAAGCGCGATCCCTCGGTGGTCTGGGCCGATGTCGATGCCGATGCCGCGCGCGACTGGCTCGCGCGCGCCAACGCGCGCACGCTGATCCACGGCCACACGCACCGTCCCGCCGACCACGACCTCGGCGGCGGCCTGCGCCGCCTCGTGCTCAGCGACTGGGATGCCGCCGCGCATCCGCCGCGTGCGCAGCTGCTGTGCCTGTCTCCCGCGGGCGCCCAGCGCGTCGATCTGCGCTAGGGGTTGCCGACGCAATGCTCGACTGGCTGCGCCGCCTGCGCCATCCGCGCGCCCTGCCCCCGATTCCCGAAGCCGCCTGGCAGGCCACGCTCGCGCGCTATGCCTTCCTGGCCGAGCGCCCGGCCGCCGACGTCGAGCGGCTGCGCGTGCTCACGGCGCAGTTCCTGCGCGACAAGCAGTTCCATGGTGCCCAGGGCTTCGTCATCACCGACGAGGTCGCGCTCGCGATCGCGGCGCAGGCCGTGCTGCCCGTGCTGCACCTGCGCGGCGGCCTGGTCTGGTACGACGATTTCGTCGGCATCGTGGTGCATCCCTCCGAGGTGGTCGCCCAGCGCAAGGTGGTCGACGAGGCCTCGGTGGTGCACGAGTACGAGGAAGTGGTGGCCGGCGAAGCCATGGACCATGGCCCGGTGATGCTCAGCTGGCAGGACGTGCTGGCCAGCGGCGTCACCAGCGAGGGTGGCTACAACGTCGTGATCCACGAGTTCGCCCACAAGATCGACATGCGCGGCGGCGATGCCGACGGCTGCCCGCCGCTGCCGCCGGGCTTCGCGGGCAGCCGCAATGCGCGCGAGGCCCGCGCGGCCTGGCTCGGCGTGCTGCAGCCCGCCTACGAGGCCTTCCGCGAGCAGACCATCATGGCCGAGCGCTTCGGCGCCGAGCCGCCCTGGCTCGACGACTATGGCGCGACCTCGATCGGCGAATTCTTCGCGGTGGCCTGCGAGGCCTACTTCGTGAACCGCGCGAACTTCGGGCGCGATTTTCCGGGCGTGCTCGAACTGTTCGACCGCTTCTTCGGGCCGCCGCAGAGCCGAGGCTAGATGGCGACCCGCGCGCCCGGCGCGATCGTCGACGGCGCCGCGTTGAGGGTCTCGATCGCGAAGCCGGCCGCGGCCTTGTAGCGTGCCATGTAGGCCTCGCGCTCGGCCGCCGGAATGACCTGCTCGATGTCGTCGAACACGCCGCCGCAGCGCTCGTCGACCAAACCCAGCAGGCCGAACGGACCGGCACCGCGGTTGCGCAGCACCAGTGCCGAGATGTCGGCGCACAGGCGCTCGTCGTAGGCGCGCAGCGCCGCCGGCGTCACGCCGTGCGAGAGCATGGAAGCGCCGAGCACGCGCGCATCGACGATGGCCTGGCTCGCGCCGTTGGAACCCACCGGGTACATCACGTGCGCGGCATCGCCGAGCAGCGCGACATGGCCGTCGACCCAGGTCGGCACCGGGTCGCGGTCGATCATCGGGTATTCGAAGACCTCCTTCGCGCCGCGCAGCATCGAGGGCACGTCGAGCCAGCCGAAGTCCCAGCCCTCGAAGTGATGGGCGAAGTCGCTCAGTTCGACGCGCCGGTTCCAGTCGCCCTGCGTCCAGCCCTCGGCGTTGTCGACCGTGATCTCGGCGATCCAGTTGATGGTGGCCAGGCCCGTGGCGGGATCGGGCGGCGAGATCGGATAGAGCACCACGCGGTGCCGCAGCGAGCCGACGCCGACGAAGGACGCGCCGCTGCGCACCGGCACGCCCGGCGTGGTGCCGCGCCACATGATGGCGCCGCCCCACTGGATCGGTGGCTGCTGCGGATGCATCTGCGCGCGCACGGCCGAATGCAGGCCGTCGGCCGCCACCAGCAGGCGGCCCTCGACCTCGCTGCGCTGGCCGTCGCGCGACTCGATCAATGCGGTGACGCCATGCTCGCCGTTGCGATAGCCCGCGACCCGCTGGCCGAGCTGGATGGCCTCCGGCCCGAGCCGCTCGAGCGCCGTGCGGTACAGCAGCATCTGCAGCTCGCCGCGATGCACCGAGTACTGCGGCCAGCGGTAGCCCGCGCGCAGGCCGCGCGGCTCGGCATAGACCTCGTTGCCGTTGCGCCCGACCAGCGCCCACTCGCGCGCCTGGATGCCGATGCGGTCGAGCACGTCGTTGCCGATGCCGAGCTCGTGCAGCTCGCGCACCGCGTTGGGCTGCAGGTTGATGCCCACGCCCAGCGGTTGCAGCGCGGGCACCGCCTCGAACACACGGCAGGGCACGCCGATCTGGTGCAGGGTCAGCGCGAGCGAAAGGCCGCCGATGCCGCCGCCGGCGATCAGTACGGGGGAAACGTCGGGTGTGGAGGCCATGCGGCGATCGTCGGTGGTCGGAAAAAGGAAGGGCCGCGCGAAGCGGCCCGAGGAATGCCGGGCTCGCCACGGGCACCCGGGCCCGCGGCGGCGCTTCGGCCGCTTACTTGCGCAGCAGCGCCTTCAGCGCGTTCTGCAGGCGCCGCGCGCTGGTCGCGTCGTGTGCAGCCGCGAGCACCTTGCCGGCGTCCTGGCCCCAGGTCTGGGCCGGTGCCGGGTCGCCGCGCTTGGTCAGCAGCTTGAGCTGCAGCGCACGGCGCGCCTCGAGCTGCTCGGCGGGCGTGGGCACCTCGG
>NZ_JBZAYE010000283.1:0-9032 GCF_058244205.1 Variovorax sp. 20P10.2.4 | reverse complement strand
CACATGCTGCGCGACTACCCGCGCGTCGGCCTCGAGCTGCATGGCGGCGGGCCCGAGCAGCAGCTCGCGGCGCTGCGCGCGCGTGCCATCGATGCGCTGCTGATCACCTACCGCGCGCTCTCGCCGAGCGAGGACCTGCGCATCGAGGTGCTGCCCACCCTGCGTTCGGGCTTCGTCTGCCGGCGCGACCATCCGCTGGCAAGGCGCCTGCGCGAGGCGGGCGCGCTGGCCTTCGCCGAGCTCGCGCGCTTTCCGCTGATCTCCACGCGCGTGAGCGACGACGTCGCGCGCCGCCTGGTCGAGCGCTACGGCAGCGAGGCCAGTCCGCAGCGCTGGCTGCAGGTGTCCTCGGAAGAGATCGGCGTGCTGGTGGAAGCCGTGCGCAACACCGACGCGATCTTCCTTGGTGTGCTCGCGGTCACGCGCGCGCTGCGCGATGGCGGCGAACTGGTCGAGCTGGCCGTGGCGCCGCAGGCCGGGCTCGATGCGCAGTTCGCCTTCGTCACGCTCGAGGGCCGCACCGAGGCGCCCGCGCTGCAGATCGTGCGCGGCTTCTGCATGGCGCTGGCGCGCAGGGAGTCGGCGGCCGAGCAGGGGTAGCGCCGAGGCGTCGCTGTCAGCTGGGGTCGGCCGCGAAATCCACCTGGTGCCGAGCGATCCGCAGATCGCCCAGCGCCTCGCGCACGCGCAGGTGCGCCGGATGCGTGGCATAGCCGTCGAGCGCGGCCTGGCTGTCGAACTCCGAATAGAGCACCACGTCGCAGGCATAGGCGACGCGGCTCGAGTCGATGCCGACCTCGATGCGCAGCAGGCCCGGGACCTGGCCGCGCAGCGACTCGAACTGCTGCTTCACGAACTGCGTGGCGCGCGCCTTCTCCTCGGGCGTGTCGGCGCGCAGGTCCCACATCACGATGTGCTTGAACATGGCGCGGGGGAATGAAAGACGAAGATCACGCGAGGGCTCCAGCTCCCGCGGATCAGGAAGGAGCCCGCGGCGTGCGGACGATGGTATGCAGGCGCGGCGCGAAAGACCGCGTCGCCGCTGGAGAACTGTTTTCCGCTGGTGGCGCTCCGGGCTCAGTCGCGCGGCGGCCGCTTCGCGATGCCCATGGTCTTCGCGAGGATGCCGAGCATCACCTCGTCGGCGCCGCCGCCGATCGAGGCCAGCCGGCCGTCGCGGTACAGCCGCGAGACGCGGTTCTCGAGCGTGAACCCCATGCCGCCCCAGAACTGCAGGCAGGTGTCGGCCACCTCGCGCGTGAGCCGGCCGGTCTTGAGCTTGGCCATCGAGGCCAGCTCGGTCACGTCCTGGCCCTGCACGTGCAGGTCGCAGGCGCGGTAGGTCAGCGCGCGCAGCGCCTCGACCTCGGTCTTGAGCTCGGCCAGCTTGAACTGCACCCACTGCTGGTCGGCCAGCGTGCCGCCGAACAGCTTGCGCTGCTGGGCCCATTCGATGGTCTGCGCGATGCAGTCGTCCATCGGCTCAAGCGAGCTGGCCGCGCACCACAGCCGCTCTTCCTGGAACTGCTGCATCTGGTAGACGAAGCCCTGACCTTCCTCGCCGATGCGGTAGCGCTGCGGCACGCGCACGTTGTCGAAATAGATCAGGCCGGTGTCGCTCGAGTGCATGCCGATCTTGCGGATCTTCTTCGCCTTCTCGATGCCGGGGCTGTCCATCGGCACGATCACCAGCGACTTGTTGCGGTGCACCGGGCCGTCGCCGGTGTTGACCAGCATGCACATCCAGTCGGCCTGCAGGCTGTTGGTGATCCACATCTTCTGGCCACTGATGAGGTAGTCGTCCCCATCCTTGCGCGCATGGCTCTTGAGCCCCGCCACGTCGCTGCCCGCGCCCGGCTCGGACACGCCGATGCAGCCCACGGTATCGCCCGCGATCGCCGGCGCGAGGAACTCGCGGCGCAACTCGTCGCTGCCGAAGCGCGCGAGCGCGGGGGTGCACATGTCGGTCTGCACGCCGATCGCCATCGGCACGCCGCCGCAGCTCACGTGGCCCAGCGCCTCGGCCAGCGCCATCGCGTACGAGTAGTCGAGGCCGCCGCCGCCGTAGGCCTCGGGCTTGTTGAGGCCCAGCAGGCCGAGGTTGCCGAGCTTCTTGAAGACCTCGTGCGCGGGGAAGGTCTCGGCCGCCTCCCACTCGTCGACGTGCGGATTGATCTCCTCGTCGATGAAGCGGCGCAGGGTCTTCTGGATCTCGAGGTGTTCGTGCGTGTAATGCATGGTGTCCGTACGGGCGGGGCGCTCTGGGCCCCGATCGCAGGAACTCTAGGCGCGCCCCGGCCGTGGGGCTTGCGCCAACTAGCTGGTGCGCGCGCGGCGCGCGGTGGCCGGTGCCGGCCGCGCGTTCGAGGCGGCCGAGATCGGCGACTCGATGCTGTTGCCGGTGAGCACCCAGTAGATGAAGATCAGCACCGCGCCGGCGGTGCCGAACACCGTGAGGCCCATGTAGCTGCCGCCGATGGCGAGCGCATCGACCGGGGCGGCGGCGGTGCAGACCATGGTGGCCGCGCTCATGCCCACGTAGTGCATGGTGCAGACCGCCAGGCCCATCACGGCCGCGGCGCCGATCTGCAGGCTCAGCTTGCGCACGTTGAAGGCCAGCCACAGCGCGGCGGCGGCGGCGCTGATGGCGATCAGCACCGACAGCCCGACCGCCATCGGGTCGAACTGCATCGACGCGCGCATGTTCATCGCGAACATGCCCATGTAGTGCATCACGCACACGCCCAGGCCGGCCAGCAGGCTGCCCGCGAGCCAGCCCGCGCGGCTGAACTTGCGGCGTCCGCCCGCGAGGTAGAGCGCGATGCCCGAGATCAGGATCGCCGCCACCAGCGAGACCACCGTCAGCGGCATGTTGTAGGCGATCGAGACCGGCAGCCGGTACGCCAGCATGCCGATGAAGTGCATCGACCAGATGCCGATGCCGCCGAGCGCCACCGCCGCGCAGGCCACGGCCGCGAGGTTCGGGCGGCCGTCGGCGCCGACCATGCGCCCGGCGCAGATCAGCGCGGTCAGCGAGCCGGCGAAGGAAATGAAGTACGACAGTGCCACCAGCCCCAACGAGTATTCGGGCGACAGCAGCTGGCCTGCGACGAGCGGTGTCATGGTTGTCCTTTCGACAGGAAGACGGCACCGCTCGCCCCCGGAAATCGGTGGTACCGGACCGTTCCGGGCGAGTTTGTAATGTTTGTTTTTAAAAGTAAACTGGTTTTTTACAATTCTGTTTAGATTGCTTTTCTCTTAATTTTTCAGCGCTGAGGCCGGATCCGGTATATCGCGTTGTTCCGGTCCGCCGCCATGTAGACCGTGCCGTCGGGCCCGACCGCCACGCCGGTCACCACATAGGGCGGCGGCAGTCCGGGCCCGGGCGCCAGCCCGATCGGCAGGTTCTCGGCGATGGTGCGGCGCGAGCCGTCCACCGGGTCGATCTCCACCAGCCGCCGCGCCGCACTCTCGGCCACCACGAAGCTGCCCCAGGGCGTCTGCGCCAGGCCCTCGGGCAGCGCGAGCTTGTCGGCGATGGTGCGCAGCGGCGCGCTGGCGTCGAGCGGAATGCGCAGCAGCTTGCCGGCCGCCTCGGTCACGTAGAGCGCGCCGTCGCGGCCGATCACCATCTGCACCGGCCCGTTGAGCCCGCTCGCGATCACCTGCCGCTCGGCGAACTTCGCGCCGCTCGCGCGCGTGATGCTGCCGGTGGCGATCTCGGCGTAGATCACGCTGCCGTCGGGCATCGGGATCGCGTCGAACGGCGCCTTCAGGCCATGGATCATCTCCACCGTCTTCAGCGTCTGCCGGTCGACAAGCTGCACCGTGCCCGTGAACCACGAGCTCAGCGCGAACAGCCGCGCCGAGAGCCCGACCGCGAACGGGTACTCGAGCTCGGGTTCGCGCTGCATGCGGAACACGTCGCGCACCTCGCCGTTGCGCACGTCCACCCGCCGGAAGCCGAACACGTCGGCGACCCAGAGGTCGTTGCCGTCGAGCTTCATGCCGGCCGGCACCGCGAGCTTGCCGCCGGTGAGCGTGCGCAGCTCGCCGGTGGCGGGCTCGAAGGCCATGACCTCGTTGTCGGCCATGTTCGAGATGTAGATCGTGCCCTCGGGCGCGATCGCGAGGTTGTCGAGCGAGGGCTTGAGCTGCTTCGCGACCGTCTTGCGGCCGGTGGCGAGCTCGACCTTCACGAGTTCGCCGCTGCGCGCGTCGACGACCCACAGGTTGCCCTTGCCGTCGAGGTTGGCCGCGGCCGGGATCTGGAAGCCATCGGCGATCGGCGTGATGCGCCCGTCGGCCGGATCGATCTTCACCACCTGGTTCTTGAACCACAGCGGCCCGTAGAGCATGCCGTCGGGCCCGACCTCGAAGCCGTTGAAGCCGCCCATGTCCTTGCGGATCAGCCGTGGCGGCTTCTGGCCCGCGCGGTCGATCTCCCACAGCGCATCGCCGAGGAACACCTGCGAGGCGTAGAGCTTGCCGTTGCGCGGGTCGAAGGCCAGGGAGTTGAGGCCGGGCAGGTCCTTCGCGAGGACACGCATGGGGGCGGTGTCGTTCTCGCGGTAGCGCAGCATGCCCATGAGGTAGTTGGTCCAGGCCATCTCGCCTTGGGGGCCGATGGCGATGTCGTCGGACTGGCCTTCGGGGGCGTCGATCAGGATCTTGGCTGCACCTGTTTTTCTGTCGACTTCCCAGAGGGTGTTGCCCAGGACCGAGCCTGCGAGCAGGCGGCCCTTCTGGTCGATGGCGAGGCCGTGGACGCCGGAGAAGGAGGAGGGGGGGACCAGGGGCTCTGGGGGGTGCCAGGCTGTGGGTCTTGTGGTGATGAGGGGTGGGGACGGTACGGGTGCCGGCTCTGGTGTCTGTGCGACTGCTGGGGTCGTTGACGGTTGGCTCGTTGTCGTTGTTGTGGTGCTGCAGGCTGCGAGCCAGACGGCCGTGGTGGCGATCGCGAAGCGACGGAACAGGGGGCAGGTGGGCACGGGGTCTCCTTCTCTCTTCTCTTTGTTCGGCTTTTTTTGGGGCGCGCGGGGGAGTCTAGGGAATGTGGAGGGGGAATTGGTCGCTGGTGAGACAGAGGTTTGGGTTTCCTTAAGGTGCTGTCTCTTGTGGTTAGGCCGTTGGCCGGGTCTCGCCCCGGCGGGCGAGTCACTTTCTTTTGCTTCGCCAAAAGAAAGTAACCAAAGAAAAGGCGACCCCACTGTCTGTGTCCCTCCGCTTCGCTACGGGCAACCTGCGGTGCTCGGAGAAAGCGGGGGTCCGCAGAACTCGCTGCGCTGCGCTCCGCTCAGACAGCTGCGGCCCTTATCCCGCTTTCTCCTGCGCTCCTCGGCACAGCCAGAGGGGACTAGGGTCAACGCGCCATGGCGCGTCCTTGTGTGGTGAGTGCGCATGCGTAGGCCTTGGATCTTTCACTGAGGCCGAGCAAAGCGAAGGCCCGTTGGGTATGCGAGGCCGAGCGCAGCGATGGCCCGATCCACTCCCCTCTGGCTGCGCCGAGGAGCGCAGCGTTTCGCGGATAAGGGCTCGCAGCTGTTTGAGCGAAGCGAGTTCTGCGAGACCCCGCGAAACGCGAGCACCGCAGGTTGCCCGTAGCGAAGCGGAGGGTCGCAGACAGTGGGGTCGCCTTTCTTTGCTTACTTTCTTTGGCGAGACAAAGAAAGTGAGCCGCCCGCCGGGGCGGGACCCGGCCTACGGCCTAACCAAAAAGCAAGCCCGAGGCAAAAAGATCAACGCCAATCAAGCCCTGAACCTCTTCCGAGTCAAAGCCAACGCCACCCAAAACGCCACCCCCGCATAAACCACCAGCACACCAGCATGCCGACCCCACCCCACAGGCCACTGGTCCATGAACAAAGGCCGAACCAACGCCACAGCATTAGCCAACGGCAACCACCCCGCCACCACCTGCACAGCCCCAGGCAGTTGCTCAAGCGGAAAGAACACCCCACTCAAGAACATCATCGGCGTCATGAACAAGGTGAAGTAGTACGTGAAGAAGTCATACCCCTTCGCCATCGCATTGAAGATCAGCGCGATCGATGAAAACGTGACCCCCGCCCCCGCCAACACCAGCCAGGCCACGAACAGCTTCGGACTGTGACTGATCCCCAGCCCCAGCATCACGAACAGGATCGCCGTCACCGTGAAGATCGACTTGAACGCCGCCCACAGCATCTCCGCCAGCACGATGTCGTCCAGCCCCACCGGCGCGTTCATGATCCCGTCCCAGGTCTTCTGCACGTGCATGCGCGAGAAGGCCGAATACAGCGCCTCGAACGAGGCCGCGTTCATCGCGCTCATGCAGATCGAGCCGCTCGCCAGGAACAGGATGTAGGGCACCTTCGTTTCGCCCACGCTCACCTGCCCCACCAGCGCCCCCATGCCGTAGCCGAAGGCCACGAGCCAGATCAGCGGCTCGGCGATGTTGCCGATCAGGCTCGGGATCGCGAGCTTGCGCCACACCAGCAGGTTGCGCAGGAACACGGGCCACCAGCGCATCGACAGCTGCGGCGGCCGCCACGCGGAGGGCGAGGGTGGCGAAGAAGAGGAGGAGGGCTCGGTGGCGAGGGTCGGAGTGGTCATGCGATCGGTGTGTCTCTGAGTTGTCGTTCTGCGGCGTGCACGAGGCGAGGCCCTCAGCCGTCCTCGCGAATCTGCCGCCCCGTGAGCTTGAGGAACAGGTCCTCGAGATTCGCGGGCCGGTGGAAGGTGCGCAGGCCCGGGTGCTGCGACAGCGCCTCGAGCAGGCGGCGCGCGTCCTGCGTGTAGAAGAACACCGTCTCGCCGCTGACCTCGACGCGCGCGGCCAGGGCGCGCAGTGCGTCGACGTTCGCCAGCGCGAGCGCGCCGTTGCCGTAGACCTCGACCACGTCGGGCTCGAGGTGCTCGGCGATCAGGTCGCGCGGGCGGCCCTCGGCGATCTTGCGGCCGTGGTCGAGCACCAAGAGGCGCGAGCACAGGCGCTCGGCCTCGTCCATGAAGTGGGTGGTCAGCAATATCGACTTGCCCTGCTGCAGCAGCACCTGCAGGCGCTCCCACATCAGGTGGCGCGCCTGCGGGTCGAGGCCGGTGGTGGGTTCGTCGAGCAGCAGCAGCTTGGGGTCGTTGACCAGCGCGCGCGCCAGCGAGAGCCGGCGCCGCATGCCGCCCGAGAGCTCGCCGGGCTTGGCATCGGCCTTGTGCGAGAGCGCCGCGAACTCGAGCAGCTGCGGCACGCGCTCGCGCACCTGCTTCTTCGCGAAGCCGAAGTAGCGGCCATAGACCACGAGGTTCTCGGCGCAGCTGAAGTCGGGGTCGAGGGTGTCGAACTGCGACACCACGCCGAGCTGCGCCTTGATCGCGAGCGCGTCGCGCGGCATCTGCAGGCCCAGCGCCTCGATGCTGCCGCCATCGGGCGCGGTGAGGCCCAGGCACATGCGGATGGTGGTGGTCTTGCCGGCGCCGTTCGGGCCGATCACGCCCAGGCATTCGCCGGGCGCGATGTCGAACGAGAGATCGTCGACCACCGTGGTATCGCCGTAGCGCTTGCGCAGGTTCGCCACGCGAAAGAGCGGCGCGGCGGGCGCGGCGGCCGGCGAGGGAGGGGAGACAGCTTGGGAGGAGGAGTACACGGGCGGGACCAGAAAGAGGAAGACAGGGAGGACCGCGGAACGCGACGATTCTGACGCAGGCCCGCGCGCGGCGCCGTCCGTCGGGGGACCAGGGTTCACCGCGAGCCCATGGCGCGCGCGAGCGAGACACAATCGCGGCTTCGCCGGCCCCGGCCGCAGTCCCCCCACGCATCCTTTCGTCCGACCTTCCATGCAGACAAGCCACAGGCCGTGCACTTCCTTCTTCTTCCGGGTTTGCGGCCGATGACGGCAGCGACCGCGTCGCGGCCCTGGCGCGCGCTGCTGCTCGTGCTGTGCAGCGCGCTGCTCGCGGCCTGCGCGCCCTTCCATCGTTCGATCGGCGCGGCGGAGCGCGCGAAGCTGCCCGAGGTCGACGTGCGCGTGGTGGTCGCGCAGGAGAGCTTCATGTTCTCGGCCCAGCCGCCCGGCGCGGCCGCGGCGCTCGGCGGCGGCATGATCGGCGCGCTGATCGACTCCTCGGTGCAGCAGGCGCGGCAGAAGGAGATGAGCGCCGAGGTCGGCGCCACGGTCGGGCCGCTGCTCGACTACGACTACCGCACCGAGGCCGGCATCGCGCTCGGCGAGATCGGTGCCACCGGCCTCTATCCGCCGCTGCGCATCGCCTCGGCGCAGGTGCTGCCCGCGATGCCGCCCAAGGCGCAGCACGAGGCGCGCATCGCGGCCACGCGCAACGGGCCCGCCTATCTCGTGCTGCTGCTGCAGTACGCGCTCGAGCCGGGGCTCGGCGCCTTCACCACGCGCACCACCGCGCTGCTGTGGCAGGACGGCGGCAGCGAGCCGGTCTACCGCGCGGGCGCGATCTACCAGTCGCCGATCGGCGGCGGCACGCGGCCCACGGTGGTGCGGCGGCTGGTCGCCAACGATGGGCAGGCGCTGCGCGCCGTGATGCGCGACTCGGTGGCGCAGACGATGCGCCTGTTCGCGCTCGACATCGCGGGCGCACGCGCGGGGCCGGTGAAGACCGGGCGCTTCAACGTCAACGGCACCTGGGTCGTGATCGGCGGCCAGGGCATCGAGGACGCGCAGGCCGGTCCGCCGCGCGTGCTGTTCCGCGACGAGGACAAGGCGCTGTATTCGATCCGGAGCACCGTGCCATGACGCGCCTTCGCTTTCATCGCGCTGCCGTGCTCGTGCTGCTGGCCGGCGCGCTGACGCCGTTGGCGCACGCGGTCGACGAGAACGAGCCGCTGAGCATGGTCTTCGAGTCCTCGCCCGAGCCCGGGCAGCGGCCCGACGAGGCACCGGTGCCGGCCTTCCGCATCGCGCAGCGCTGTACCTTGTTCCTCGCGCGCGTCGACGACATCCGCCGCAACAAGAGCCACATGGGCAACCTCACGCGCATGCTGCCGACGGTGCATGCCACGCCGCGCCGCGTGGAGTCGCTGCGCG
>NZ_JBZAYE010000282.1:0-9073 GCF_058244205.1 Variovorax sp. 20P10.2.4 | reverse complement strand
CTGTTCACGCTGATGACCCAGGGCCCGGTGGCCGCCGTGCTGGCCTACGCCGACAAGATGCGCCCGCTCAGCGGCGCCGAGCTGAACGCCGAGATCCAGCGCCTGGGCGACCCCGGCGACGCGCCCACGGCGCAGATGCACCTCGCGATCCTGCTGTCGCAGACCCGCGTGCCGGCCGACCTGGCGCGCGCGCTGGGCCTGCTGCAGCGCGTGATCGCCAATCCCGCGCCCGAGGCCCAGCCGCTGCAGCCGCTGGCGCGCGCGCTGGCCGCGCGCTACATCGAGCAGCGCCGCGTCGAGGACGACCGCGACAAGCAGGTGCAGCAGCTGCGCGACAGCCAGCGCCGCATCGACCAGCTCAACGACCGCATCGAAGCGCTGCGCGCCATCGAGCGCAGCTTCGCGCGACCCAATACGCCCGCGGCACCGGCCTCGGCACCGAACGGAAGCAGGTCCACCCCATGAGTACTTCGGGCGCCCGCCTCCTGGTCGTCGACGACGATCCGGACATGCTGCGGCTGCTGTCGATGCGGCTGAGCTCGGCGGGCTACCAGGTCACGGCCGTGACCTCGGCCGAGACGGCGCTCACGCAGCTCGAGATCGAGCATCCGCAACTGGTGCTCAGCGACGTGCGCCTGCCCGGGCGCGACGGCCTGGCGCTGTTCGACGAGATCCGCAAGCGCCATCCCTCGCTGCCGGTGATCCTGCTGACCGCGCACGGCACCATCCCCGACGCGGTGGAAGCCACCGCGCGCGGCGTCTTCACCTACCTGACCAAGCCCTACGACGGGCGCGAACTGCTCGACAAGATCGCCCAGGCGCTCGCGCTGGGCGCACCGGCCACGGTGCCGAGCAAGACCGGCGACGACAGCTGGCGCGTCGACATCGTGAGCCGCAGCAACCGCATGGCCGAGCTGCTGGCCGAGGCGCGCATGGTCGCCAAGTCCGACGCCTCGGTGCTGCTGCGCGGCGACTCGGGCGCCGGCAAGGAAATGCTGGCGCGCGCCATCCACAAGGCCAGCGCGCGCGCCGACAAGCCCTTCGTGGCGGTCAACTGCGGCGCCATTCCCGAGGCGCTGCTCGAGTCCGAGCTGTTCGGCCACATGAAGGGCGCCTTCACCGACGCCCACGCCAACCACAAGGGCCTGTTCCAGCAGGCCGACGGCGGCACCCTGCTGCTCGACGAGATCGGCGACATGCCGCCCGCGCTGCAGGTCAAGCTGCTGCGCGTGCTGCAGGAGCGCGCGGTGCGCCCGCTGGGCGCCAGCCAGTCGATCGAGGTCGACGTGCGCATCATCTCGGCCACCCACCGCGACCTCGATGCCGCAATGGAGGCCGGCCAGTTCCGCGAGGACCTCTATTACCGGCTCAACGTGGTCACGCTCACGCTGCCGCCGCTGTCGGCGCGCCGCGAGGACATCCCGCTGCTGGCCAACCACTTCCTGCAGAAGCTCTCGACCAAGTACGGCAAGCGGCTGTCGGGCTTCGCGCCCGAGGCCCTGAAGGCGCTGACCACCGCGGCCTGGCCCGGCAACGTGCGCCAGCTCTACAACGTGGTCGAGCAGGTCTGCGCGCTGTCGAGCTCGCCGCTGATCCCGCTGGCGCTGGTGCAGCGCGCGCTGCGGGTGCCGACCGTGGAGGTCCAGACCTATGCCGAGGCCAAGCAGCGTTTCGAGCGCGAATACTTGGTCGGCCTGCTGAAACTGACCGACGGCAACGTCGCCGACGCGGCCCGCCTGGCCGACCGCAACCGCACCGAGTTCTACCGCCTGCTGCAGAAGCACGAGCTCACGCCGGGCCACTTCAAGGCCGATGCTGTCGCTCCCGGTGGCGAGGGTGTCGCTGACGAGCGACGCCCCTAAGTCGTTGATTCATATGGGTTTTTTTCGGCAGGCCGGTGAGCTTGTCGGGATTCGGCGACAAAAACGGGGGTTTTGAGGCCCTTTTCGCCCTCCGGCCCCCGGAAATTCCGGCCGAAGCGGCCCAAGTGCTTGATTCCAAAGCACTTTTTCATGCTGGCACAGGGTTTGCCCCTGTAGTGGCATGACAGCATTCAACAGCCCATCTTTCGCACTGCGTCCGCAGCGCGACGGCCTGCGTCAAAAGCAGTTTTCCGCCTCGCGGCCCCGTGCCGCGGGCCATTCGCCAGCCGCGCTCGCCAGCGCCGGCGGCGTCGCGACGGATTGCGTCTTCAAGCGCTTTCCGGCCATTGGCGACACCTCCTCCTCCCTCGACAAGCAACGTTGGTAAACACCATGAAGCCGAACGACTTCTCCCAACTCAATGTCCTGGCCGATGCCGACTTCTCGCGCCGCAGCCCGGTGCGTGAGGAACGCCATCCCAACGCCGTCACCGCGCCTCCGGTCAACCGCGGCTCGATGACGCCCCGCCCCTGGCGCGGCTTCTGGAACAGCATCGGCACCGCCCTGCTGGTCCGCCTGGGTGCCGGCGGCAAGCGCGAAAGCGCCCCGGCCGAAGCCAAGCAGCCGTGGCAACGCGCCGCCTCGCAGCGCCGCCTGGCCTTCATGCTGCTGACCGTGCTGAGCACCGTGGTCGCTTCCACGCTGTTCGCGGGCGTGCAGCCCGACTACGACAACGTCTGGCTCGAATACGGCCAGATCGGCCTCTACGGCCTGCTCTCGGGCTGGGTCGTGACCGGCTTCGTGACCGCCCTCATGGGCTTCTATGTCTCGGTGCGCGGCGACAAGCATGCGCTCTCGGTCAAGCAGGTGGCCAACCACCCGATGAACCCCGAGGCCCGCACCGCGATCATCATGCCGATCTGCAACGAGGACGTGGCCACCGTGTTCGCCGGCCTGCGCGCCACCTGCGAATCGGTCGCGGCCACCGGCCACGCCAAGCAGTTCGACGTGTTCGTGCTGTCCGACAGCTACAACCCCGAGACCGCCGCCGCCGAGCGCGCCGCCTGGGAAGACCTGCGCGCCGCGCTGGCCGACAGCCCGAACCAGCCGCAGGTCGAGGTCTACTACCGCCTGCGCACCCGCCGCACGCACCGCAAGGCCGGCAACGTGGCCGACTTCTGCCGCCGCTGGGGCAAGGACTACCGCTACATGGTCGTGCTCGACGCCGACTCCGTGATGAGCGGCGACTGCCTGACCTCGATGGTCAAGCTGATGGAAGCCAACCCGAGCGCCGGCATCATCCAGACCGCTACCCAGGCCATCGGCCACGTGACGCTGCATGCCCGCGCCCAACAATTCGCTTCCCGCGTGACGGGCCGCCTGTTCACGCTGGGCATGCAGTTCTGGCAACTGGGCGAATCGCACTACTGGGGCCACAACGCGATCATCCGCGTCGAGCCCTTCATGAAGCACTGCGCGCTGGCTCCGATCAAGGGCACCGGCGGCATGTCGGGCGGCATCATGTCGCACGACTTCGTCGAAGCCGCGCTGATGCGCCGTGCCGGCTACAACGTGTGGCTGGTGTCCGACCTGGTCGGCAGCTACGAACAGCAACCGCCGGACCTGCTGGCCGAGCTGCAGCGCGACCGCCGCTGGTGCCAGGGCAACCTGCAGAACGCCCGCCTGATGGCCGAGCCCGGCATCCACTCGGTGCACCGCGCGATGTTCGTGACCGGCACCATGGCCTACGTTTCCGCCCCGCTGTGGCTCGCGTTCCTGACGCTGGGCACCGCGCTGTGGCTCAGCGGTTCCAGCCTGATCTCGAGCTGGAGCGTGCTGCCGGCCGAACTCGCCGGCCTCTGGATCTGGACCCTGTGCCTGCTGTTCCTGCCCCGCGTGCTCGGCATCGTTGCCGTGCTGATGCGCGGCGAGCAACGCCAGTTCGGCGGCCTGTGGGGCCTGATCAAGAGCTCGGTGATGGAAAGCGGTCTCGCGATCGTGCAGGCACCGGTGCGCATGCTGGCCCACTCGCTGTTCGTGCTGGTCGCCCTCACCGGCATCAAGCTCGACTGGAAGTCGCCCCCGCGCGAAGCCGCCGCCGTGCCGTGGAAGGTCGCTGCCTCGCAGCTGGCCCCCATGACGCTGGTGATCGCACTGCTGGCCGTCGGCGTCGCGATGATCGACCCGAGCGCCCTGATGTGGCTCATGCCGGTCGGCCTGCCGCTGCTGCTGGCGATCCCGCTGACCGTGCTGACCAGCCAGATCGCGCTGGGCACCACGCTGCGCGACCGCGGCTTCCTGCTGATCCCCGAGGAATCGCGTTCGCCGGCCGTGCTGCGCCGCGCCTGGATGCATGCGCTGCGCCTCTCGCGTCCCGCGGCGCTGGCCACGGCCTGACGCGCGCACGCCACACGCCTCGCATGAAGCCGGCCCCGAGGGGCCGGCTTTTTTCATGGCGCGCCTAGAATCGCGCCTTCCTTTTTTCCACCCACGGATCCTCTCGATCCCCTGGAGCGCCAAGTGCCCCGATTCGCCGTCACCACCCTCTGACGCCGACAACACCACTTCACTGGTCATGTCGGGCGCCAAGCTGCGCATCCGCTGACCGGACACGGCCCTTCGCTGGAAACAGCGGCCGTCGAAGTCGCTCCCGATCCCTCTCAGCTTCGCTCCCGCACGTTGTCGGTTCTTCCTGGTTTCCATCCGGAGAACAAACGTGTTTCCCCTTTCTTCTTCCCTCTCGTCGCTGCCGCTGCTGAAGTACCCGCGGACCGCGCACCTCGAAGGCTCGCGGCTGCAGCCCGGCGACAGCGACGACGGCCAGACGCCATTGGCGGCGCTGCACGGACTGCACGTGGTCATCGAGGAAAAGCTCGATGGCGCGAACGCCGCCGTGTCGTTCAGCGCGGCCGGCGAGCTGCTGCTGCAGTCGCGCGGCCACTACCTCGCGGGCGGTGCCGGCGAGCGCCAGTTCAACCTGTTCAAGCACTGGGCCGCCACGCACGAGGCGGCGCTGCTCGAACGGCTCGAGGACCGCTACGTGATGTACGGCGAATGGTGCTTCGCCAAGCACAGCTGCTGGTACGACCGGCTGCCGGCCTTCTTCCTGGAGTTCGATCTCTACGACCGCCAGGCGCAGCGCTTTCTCTCGACGCCGGCGCGGCAGGCGCTGCTCGCGGGCGGCCCGGTGCTGTCGGTGCCGGTGCTCTACGGGGGCGCGATGCCACGCCAGCCGAAGGCCCTGCGTTCGCTCGTGCGGCCCTCGCTCGCGCGCAGCACCGGCTGGCGCTCGGCCTTCGAACAGGCCGTGGCCGACGAAGGCCAGCCGCTCGCGCTGGCGCGGCAGCAGACCGACCTGTCGGACCTGGCCGAGGGCCTGTACCTCAAGACCGAGTCGGACGGCCAGGTGACGGGCCGCTACAAGTGGGTGCGCCCGGACTTCGTCCAGACCATCCTCGACTCGGGCTCGCACCACAGCCGCCGGCCGCTGCTGCCGAACCGGCTGGCGCCGGGCGCGGACCTCCATGCGCCGGTGCCGCCGCTCGGCTGGCACGACCTGGGACTGCGCACGCTGCGCGATCCCGCCGAACTCACGACCACCGGGAGGCCGCGATGACTTTCGACGAACTTCGCACGCTGGTGCCCGCGCCCGAAGAGGGCGCCGACTGGGCGCGCTGCTGCGAACTGCTGCCGGGCCTGCTGCGCCTCGAGGAGACGCCGCAGGATCCGTACTACCACGCCGAGGGCAACGTCGGCCTCCACACGCGCATGGTGCTCGATGCGCTGGCGCAGGACGAGCACTACCGGCGCGCCGATGCCGACGGCCGCTTCGTGTTGTTCATGGCCTGCCTGCTGCACGACATCGCCAAGCCCGACACCACGGTGATCGACGAGGCCAGCGGCCGCATCGGCCAGCCCGGCCACTCGCGCCGCGGCGCGGTCGACGTGCGCGTGCTGATGTGGAAGGCGCGCGTGCCCTTCGCGCTGCGCGAAGCCGTGTGCCGGATCGTCGCGGTGCATCAGTTGCCGTTCCATGCCTTCGCCTCGCGCAAGGGCGAGCGGCCCGAGCGGCTGGTGCACCGGCTGTCATGGGAACTGAGCCTGCCCGACCTCTGCTGCGTGGCGCGCTGCGACATGCTGGGGCGCCATTACGAGAAGCGCTCCGACAGCCTGGCCGACATCGCGCTGTTCGAGCAGCTCGCGCAGGAGGAAGGCTGCTGGGACGGCCCGCGACGAATGGTCGACGCCCACACGCGCCTGGCCTACTTCCGCGGCGCCGACACCAGCCCCGACTACTCGCTGTTCCAGAACCCGGGCTCGCGCGTGACGGTGATGTGCGGCCTGCCCGCGAGCGGCAAGAACCACTGGGTCGCGCAGCAGCGCAAGGGTTGGCCGGTCGTGTCCTTCGACGATGCGCGCGCCGAGCTGGGCCTGAAGCACGGAGAGAACGACGGGCTCGCCGCGCACCACGCGGTCGACCAGGCGAAGGCGCTGCTGCGCAGGCAGGAACACTTCGTCTGGAACGCCACCCACCTGAGCCAGCAGATGCGCACCAAGACGCTGGACCTGCTGTGGGCCTACCACGCCCGGATCGAGCTGGTGTACCTCGAGGTGCCGCACACCGAGCTGATGCGCCGCAACCGCGAGCGCGACACGACGCTGTCGAACGCGGGCATCGAGCGCATGCTGCACCGCTGGGAGCTGCCGACGCCGATCGAGGCGCACGCGACGGTCTACGAGGTGCAGACCTGAAAACGACGAAGCCCGCCGGGTCGTCCCCGGCGGGCTTCGTCCATCTCTCTATATATGTACGCGGCTCAGAACGGCAGCTTCGGCCCGCCGGGACCACCCATCCCGCCCATGCCCTTCATGCCGCCCATCTTCTTCATCATCTTCATGAGGCCGCCACCCTTCATCTTCTTCATCATCCCCTGCATCTGCTCGAACTCGTTGAGCAGGCGGTTCACTTCCTGAACCTGCACGCCCGCGCCGGCCGCGATGCGGCGCTTGCGCGTGGCCTTGAGCAGTTCGGGCTTGCGGCGCTCCAGCGGCGTCATGCTCTGGATGATCCCTTCCTTGCGGCGGATGTCGCGCTCGGCGCGCGTCATGTCGGCCTCGCTGGCCTTGGCGGCCATCTGCGTGGGCAGCTTGTCCATCAGGCTCGAGAGGCCGCCCATCTGCTTCATCTGCTGCAGCTGGCCGAGGAAGTCGTTGAGGTCGAAGCCCGCGCCGCTCTTGACCTTGGCGGCGAGCTTCTGCGCCGCCGCCACGTCGACGCCGGCCGTGACCTGCTCGACCAGCGCGACGATGTCGCCCATGCCCAGGATGCGGCCCGCATGGCGCTCGGCGTCGAACACCTCGAGGCCGTCGATCTTCTCGCTCACGCCCGCGAACTTGATCGGCACGCCCGTGACCTGGCGCACCGACAGCGCCGCGCCGCCGCGCGAGTCGCCGTCGGTCTTGGTCAGGATGATGCCGGTGAGCGGCAGCGCCTCCTTGAAGGCGCGCGCCGTGTTGATCGCGTCCTGGCCCTGCATGGCGTCGACCACGAACAGGGTCTCGACCGGGTTCAGCGCGCCGTGCAGTTGCTGGATCTCGGCCATCAGCACCTCGTCGATCGCGAGCCGGCCGGCCGTGTCGACCAGCAGCACGTCGAAGAAGTGGCGCTTGGCGTGGTCGAGCGCGGCGCGCGCGATGTCCAGCGGCTTCTGGTCGGGCGTGCTCGGGAACCATTCGGCGCCGGCCTGCTTCGTGACGGTCTTGAGCTGTTCGATGGCGGCGGGCCGGTAGACGTCGCCCGACACCGTGAGCACCTTCTTCTTGCGCTTCTCGATCAGGTGCTTGGCGAGCTTGGCGGTGGTGGTGGTCTTGCCGGCGCCCTGCAGGCCGGCCATGAGGATCACCGCCGGCGGCTGGGCCGCGAGGTTGATGTCCGAGACGCCCTCGCCCATGGTGGCGGCGAGCTCGCGGTTGACGATGCCCACCAGCGCCTGGCCCGGCTTGAGCGAGCCCAGCACTTCCTGGCCGAGCGCCTTTTCCTTCACGCGGGCGACGAAGTCGCGCACCACGGGCAGCGCCACGTCGGCTTCGAGCAGCGCCATGCGCACTTCGCGCAGCATGTCCTGCACGTTGCTTTCGGTGATGCGCGCCTGGCCGCTCATCGTCTTGACGAGGCGGGAGAATTTTTCGGTGAGAGCGCTGGCCATGGAGGGGATGCCTTGCTTGCTGCCCCGCTGCGGCGGGACGGATGGGAGAAGTCGCGGGAGACGGGTAGGAGGGAAGCTGGCGCGCGGCACCCGGAAATGCAAGGGTGAGCGGCTAAACTCCGATCGATGATTTTAGCGATCCCCTCCCCACTCGGCGTGGCGCTGGGCATCGCCGCCGCGGCCGCCTACGGTTTTGCCGCCGCCGCAGGCGCCCGGCTGAGCCGGCAGGCCACCCAGTGGGCGCTCGGCCTGGCCTGGCTGCTGCATGCCGCGGTGCTCGGCCATGGCCTGGTCGGCCACGAACCCCGCTTCGGCTTCGCGCCCGCCCTGTCGGTCACGGCCTGGCTGGTGCTCACCGTCTACGCGGTCGAAAGCCGCATGTACCCGCAGCTGCAGGTGCGCCGCGCGCTGGCCTGGCTCGGCGCGGCGGCGGTGCTGCTCGCGATCCTCTTTCCCGGCACGCCGCTGCACGTGTCGGCCTCGCCCTGGCTGCCGCTGCACCTGGCGCTGGGCATCGCCTCCTACGGCCTGTTCGCCGCCGCGGTGGTGCACGCCTGGCTCACGACCCGCGCCGAGAAGCAGATCCGCCTGGCCACCGAGCCGCAGGGCGGCGTGCCGCTGCTGACGCTCGAACGCCTCACCTTCCGCTTCGTGACGGCCGGCTTCGTGCTGCTGTCGGCCACGCTGCTGGCCGGGCTGCTGTTCAGCGAGCAGCTCTACGGCGCCGCGGGCCGGGCCTGGAAGTGGGACCACAAGTCGGCCTTCTCGGTGCTGGCCTGGATCAGCTTCGCGGTGCTGCTGATCGGCCGCGCGCGCTTCGGCTGGCGTGGGCGCACGGCGCGGCGCGTGCTCTACGCGGGCTCGGCGCTGCTGCTGCTGGCCTACGTGGGCTCGCGCTTCGTGCTCGAAGTGGTGCTGGCGCGTCCGCCGGCCTGAAGACACCTCATGAAATACCTTCTCGTCCTCGCGGTGGTCTGGGTCGCGATCTGGCTCTGGCGCAAGAAC